>JBCCFC010000632.1:0-7906 GCA_039029935.1 Chloroflexota bacterium | reverse complement strand
CGTGTACGACCCGCAATAGAGATTGCTAACTCCGCGTTTCGATGGGTAATTTATTTTGTGGATTAGCCTAAATCAGATATGCTACAAAGGATTACAAAACATGCAATGTGTCATCTTAGCGGCTGGCAAAGGAACACGGCTTCGGCCAGTGACACTAAAACGCAGCAAGGCGATGGCCCCAATTGCGGGCAAACCTATCATCCATCGTGCGATGGATACCTTTATTGCCAATGGGATTCAGGAGTTTGTGGTTGTCGTCAGCCCAGACGACGAGGGTCTACAGACCTATTTGGACAGCAAAAACAATGTCGATGGTTTGACCATTGCGGTCGTGCATCAACATGAACGGTTGGGTATGGCTCATGCGCTTAAACTGGCGGCTCCGCATATTCACGGTGATTTTGTCATGTCTGCATGTGACAATTTACTCCCACAACCATTTATCCATCAACTGCTGACAACGCATCGCTCACTGGGTGCGCTGGCAACATTGTCGTTGATGGAAGTCCCCGACGAAGCCATTCCCAAAACGGGTATGGTCGATTGGGTGGAGCAGGACGGCATCATCCGGATTCGGCGCATTGTTGAAAAACCCGCCATTGAGGACTCACCCTCTAACATGGGCAGCATCCCAATTTATGTGTTTGCACACAGTCTGTTGACCTACTTGCCCAAGGTGCAGCCATCCAAACGCGGCGAGTATGAACTGCAAGATGCCATTCAGATGTTGATTGACGATGCCACAGAACCAGGTTTTTCAGGTGGCTTTGTAACAGGTGTGTTGGGGGCATCGCGCGATGACTTGACGAATGTCGATGATCTGTTAGACTTAAATCGTCGTTACTTGGCAGAAGCCACCAACGAACCCTATTTACGTCCAAAAGCCATTGGTGAAAACACCAAGCTGATTATGCCTGTTCGTATTGACGAGGGGGTGGCGATTGGGACTGACTGTGAAATTGGGCCATATGTGTATATTGAGGCCGATTGTACGATTGGGGATGGGGTGGTGATTCAGGATGCGATTGTGCTATGTGATAGCATTGTCACAGAAAAAGGTAACATCAAACACGAAGTTCTCATGTAGGCCATTCCACAAAATAAAATACCCGTTCAGTCAGCGGGGAACCCTCTGGGTCTCGTGCGAGTTAACCTCACGAGTTTGACCCGCACGGGGCGTGCTGACTGAACGGATTATGGGTAATTATTTTTGTGGAATAACCTTAGGTAAATGTGTTTGCGTGTTTTGAAATAGAAATATGTTTTGAGAACTGCTAGATTGGTCTAATCTGGCAGCCTCGATATGATACAGATTTTTAGGAGAAGACCATGATCAAAATTGCCGAAGTGATCCCACCTTGGCCGACACCTTTGTGGAAGTTGGTGAAACAGTGTGGTGTTGAGCATATTGTGGGGGGCATGGACTTTCGCAAAATGCATGAAGTCGGGGCCGACAATCTGAACAAGGATGATTTGCCGTGGGGCTTTCAGTCGGTGGTGCGCATGAAATCGGCTTATGAGAGTGCTGGCTTTACGCTTGATGTCATTGAGAGCCGTCCACCCTTGAACAAAGCGAAATTGGGGTTGCCGGGCCGTGACGAGGAAATTGAAACAGCCTGCGAGCTGATCCGCAACATGGGTACGCTGGGCATTCCTGTGTGGTGTTATGAGTGGATGCCTGTCTTTAACTGGGCGCGTACCTCCATGACAGTACCTGCGCGCGGTGGGGCATTGGCAACTGGCTATGACCACTCCTATATGGAGAATGCACCGTTGACCGAGGCTGGCGTTGTCACCGAAGAGGAACTTTGGGATAATCTCAAATATTTCTTGGAAAAGGTCGTGCCTGTGGCCGAAGAGGCCAATGTGAAGCTCGCGATGCACCCCGATGACCCACCGCTGTCACCCATTCGCGGGTTGGGACGCATCATGCGTAGTGTAGAAAATTATCAACGGTTGGTGGACATGGTTCCTAGCCCTGTCAACGGCATCTGCCTCTGCCAAGGCAACTTTACGTTGATGACCGACGAGTTACCCGATGTCATCCGTCACTTTGGCGAGCAGAATAAAATCTTCTTTGTCCATTTCCGGGATGTTCGAGGTACACCTGAAAAGTTTGAAGAGACCTTCCACGACGAAGGCAAGACTGATATGTTGGCCTGCATGAAGGCATATCGCGATATTGGGTTTGAGGGTGTTCTGCGCCCCGACCATGTGCCAACTATGGAAGGCGACAGCAACGATAACCCATCATATTCGGCCATTGGGCGGCTCTTTGCCATTGGTTATATTCGTGGATTGCAGGAAGCGGTTTATAGTGAATAGATTGGTAGGTCGGTATTCGGTAGGTCGGTATTCGGTTGTCAGCGACCGATTACTGACCTACCGAATACCGACCTACCGACCTACTGACCTACACAAACCGTATTCCTTCCACGCTACGTGCCACATCACCGACGTAAAGCCATGATACCTGTCGCAAGGTCAGTGCCTGATCAAATTCGGTCAACGCGGCGATGCCATCGGCGGGAACGACGACATGGAACCAACGTAGCCCTGCCGATGCCGCCGTGTGTAGCACACAAATGCTCGACACTGTGCCGACAATCACCAGATGCTCGACCTGCCATACACGGCTTAGGTAATGATCCAACCATGTATCGTAAAAGCCATCATAACGACTCTTTTGACAGACCAAATCGCCTTCCTGTGGGGCAAGCTCGTCTACGATTTGCCATCCCCAAGTGTTGACACGACAATGTTCAGGCCAGATCGTCCATTCGCGGTCGCCCTCCATATGTGTATCCTGTGTATAGGCAATGGGTACATTGCTTGACCGTGCTGCTGTCAACAACTGCTGGATTGACGCAACAATCGGCTCGGCCATATCGCCCACCAATGTGCCGTTCGGTTTGACAAAATCGTTCTGCATGTCAACCACAATGACAGCAGTTTTATTTGCAGGAAGTTCCACAACATCTTTCACCGGAATCTCCGGAATTTCTACGCTTCCCGTTGGAATTGCTGGATGTGCCATTTTTACTCCTTTCTCTGGCATAACATAGCTCCCGGTTGATTTTCATGGTGCTGCCATCATTTCATCTACATCATCAACCGTATCATATTCTCCAGCTGCAATTCTTGCGCTAGCAAGATCATCTGCAATGATTGATTCCAGATAGGCTAATCGTCGTGCGGTACTATTCCATTGTTCTGGTGAAACCATAATTGCACGTGGTGTTGCTCGATTCATAATGACAACTGGTGCAATGTCTGCCATTTCAAAAACCACACTAGGGTTTGATCGAAGATCACCTGATGGATACGTCTGGTACAGCTCATACATAATAACCTCCATCCTTGTCGAAAAAGTTAGAAAAAACAAGTTTATCACATAGTTTAATACCTAGCATTATACCTAGTTTCTAACATAATACCAATTGCCACCTCAACGATTCACACATCGTTGAGGTGGCAATTGGTATTATCCAAACCTATCTATGAATACGAACATTCAAAACGATTCTTAGAAAACAAGGAATAGCGTAAACGAAGAGAAAAATAACCCTATTTCCCATCACAGTCAAAATCAGGTACACTACCACATAATCAAACATGGTTGATAGATGAGGTGTCGAACTGATAAAGACACGTCAATTCTTCAACCTTCAACTTTTCAACCTTTCAACTTGCATAAGGAGAACCAAAATGCCACAAGGAACAAAAAATCAAGTAATTGCCAACTGTGGAATGCACCACGTTGCTGTCCAAGCAAAAGATTGGGATGAATCACTCAAACTCTATCAAGATGTCTTGGGCATGGAAATTATTGCAGAATTTGGTGCGCCAGATCGCGAGATCATTCTGCTTGACATGGGTGATGGTAGCCACATTGAGCTATTCCAACCCACTGCCGACACCCCACTCGCAGGCACACCACCACCGGACAACCAGCCATTCTTTCACGTTGCGTTGGCAACATCTGATACAAAGGGCGCAACCGAACATGTACGGTCAGCAGGTTATAAGGTTACGGTGGAACCAAAAACCGTTCAATTGGGTCAATTAACTGTAACGATTTCGTTTTTTGAAGGGCCAGCCGGGGAAATTTTGGAATTTTTCCAAGTTCACGACGAGTAGAATCCCTGCTTATCCCAAGTTATCCCAAGTTATCCCAAGTTATTTGGTAATTGGTAGGGTCGGTAGGTCAGTAGGTCAGTAGGTCAGTAGGTCAGTAGGTCGGTGTGTCAGTAGGTCAGTAGGTCAGTAGGTCGGTGTGCCTGTAGGTCAATACTGAATACCGACCCACCGAATACCGACCCACCGAATACCGACCCCACCGATCACCTGGCTGTTCTCTTGTTCGGAAGCGTTATGACGTTGCCATTGGTTTCATGTTGATTAGGAAAGTATAGACAAGTATCACAGATTGGTTATCTGTGACGCGGGTAGCCAACCTGTAGTACTTTTCCTGGTGCGCAGGTATACGCACTGGCAGCGATATAATGCTTGAAAGGAATGTTTACATGAACATGAACCATGTACATTCTGGCAAAAGTGCGAACAGAAATCGGCCAACGTTACCGCTTACATTCCTACTTGTTCTACCACTGCTTGCCAGTCTATGTTTACTGACTGTGCTGAGTTCATCCATCCATGCGAACGGTCGCCAGATGAATCAGCAACATGGACCCCACCTCGATAGCGCAATCCAAACAGCACTTTTGGAGCCTACACAAATCAATACCTATCAAATCTATCTGCCTGTGGTTGCTTTGGGCAGCGTCCCCGCGTCTGCGGTTATCCCAACACCAGCGTCGGATGCTTCACCGATCTTCCCAACGGGAAACCGCGTCGTGATTGCCGAGTACCCTGAAATCTCTCGCGAAAGCGAGCCAGCCGCCAATAACCCAGCCCTTGGCGAGGGTCAGACCCGTGTTGTCTATCAGTTGGTCAACAACACAGGTAGCGATATTCCCAGGATGGAGCTTGAACTGGATATTACAGCGCGCTTGGGTCAAGTGATGCCCATTGGAATTACAACCGATAGCGATGGTATTTTTGCCGGACGTGTTGAAACGCAAGATAATGATGAGCAAAGTGAAGTGACATGTCAATTTTCGATTGTCGAAGGGCAGTCTGTGGCCGTGGATGCTGTGCTGGAAATGGCCTGTATCTATGAAGCGACAGCGGACGCAGAGGTGACTGAGCGCGAAGAAATTCGACCCGAACCGCTGGCTGAGGATCGAAATTACAACCAGATTCACGACAGCCTAGAGCGCACCATTGCGGCGACAGAGCTACTGACTGTGGATGTCGTCGTACTCTTTGACCGTGACCTGACCGATGAGGATCTGTCGCTGTTTGCCGAGTTTGATGGGCTGGTTCACTATGAAATCCCGGTACTTAGTGCCTTTGCTGGGACGCTGCCAATTAGCAATGTCTATGCCTATCGAGAGGCAGCAATTGACCTAGCCCTCATTGAACCAGATACGCCTAGCCGCTATCGTGCTAACACAATGAGGATTTCATCTCCATAATGATTGGCTTTCCACTCACTCACACCTGAGATCGTCTGCAACTCCGCAATCGACTGCGGAATCCTATGGGCAATCCGCATCAAAATCGCATTGCTAAAGACGATTTCTGGGTCAACCCCTCTTGACTTGGCACGTTGGGTACGCCATTTACGCAGCATGTCAAACCGCCGTTGTGTTGGTGGATCAGGCATATTGGACGATTTGGCGAGTGGCAGCTTGGGCGGTGTACGTGTCCGTCCCTGCCGAATTGCCTTCAAGAGTGTGGCTCCATGATCCGCCAGTAAGGTTTTATGTTCGCGCTGTATCCCCTTGATGCGTTTGAGTTGAATCATATTATTGGGGTTTCTCTCCACAATCGAGAGAATGATGTTGTCACGCATAATCTTAAAGGGCGGCATATCGAGCTGCTGCGCTGTCTCTTCGCGCCATAACCATAGGCTCTCGACAAACCCCATCCGCGCCAACGGCACACGACCCACTTGCTTCATCTGCCACACAGAACGCTCATTGACAGGGCGTGTATGATAATCCAGCGTTTCCAGCATATCACACGCATCCTGCATTTCCGCCCAACAGCGTTCACGGCGCAGTGCCTGAATCAGCAAGTCGCGCAGAGGCAACAGATAATGCGTGTCCATCCCGGCATAGCTGATGTGCTTATGCGTCAGTGGCCGCTCTCCCCAGTCCGCCAACTGCATGGATTTATCACTTTCTACACCAAAATGGTTTTGGAGCATCGCTGCCAATCCTACACGTTTCCAGCCAAGAATCCGTGCCGCCAGTTGGGTGTCAAAGATGTTTTTAAAGGTGAAGTGAAAGTCTTTTTGTAGTGTGTAGATATCATTCTCTGCGGAGTGGATAATTACCTCAATATCTGGGTCAGCCATCAACATGCCCAGCGCGCTCATGTTTTCAGCAATATTGGGTAATTTAAGTGGATCAACCAAATAATCAGTGATATAGTCTCTGATGTTCGCCGGATCAACCTGCGCCAATGCGTCTTGGTTAAGGGCATAAGCCGAAAGTTGGATGAGACAGACCTTGGGGTAATAGCGAAATAAACTATCGCTTTCCGTGTCAAGCGCAATAATCCGTTGGTCACGCAGATGCACCATCATTTGGTCAAAACAAGGCTGGTTGTCAACAAGAATAGGGTTTCGCATATAAATTGATTCTTTTCATGATCTTCGTTGATTTTTGAAAAATACCGAAATATATAGTAGTCAAATAGAGTCTAAACAACGTTGTAGGGGCGTACCCTTGCGGTCGCCCAAATACGCATATTTGGGCGACCGCAAGGGTACGCCCCTACAACGTATTCAAGGTATTATTGACCACGATAAAAATATCGAAATACATTATATGGGTAAGTATACAGTAAAACAGCTTCCAACACCAACCTCGCTCACAACGTCTATGGAGCCATGATGTGCATCCACAATCGCCTTGACAATTGCCAACCCCAGCCCCGTACCATGCTGTGCCATATGCGCCTTGCTCTCGACGCGGTAAAAGCTATCGAACAAGCGTGGGATGGCCTCATCGGGAATGCCCAGCCCTGTATCCTTGACACTCAAGGCCACAAAATTTTGCGCCAATTGATGAGGGGTTGCCAGATTGATACATTGGGCGTCAATCTGTACGTGACCCCCATCAGGTGTGTATTTGATGGCATTAGAGATGAGATTTGACATCACTTGGGCAATTTGGCTTGGATCAAATAGAGCCTGCATCGCCAAATCAATCTCTGCCAACTGTACAGTAATTTGGCTTTCCTCTGCAATCGGGGTCAATGCATCAACTTGTATTTGTAAAAATGAGGACACCGATACTGTCTCCAGATTTTTGGCAAACCCGCTTTCGATACGGGCAAGGTCCAGCAAATCGGTAATTAACTTTTGCATCTGATCAACGCTGTTGAGGATACGTTGAAGACGTTGATCGATTTTTTCTGGCGATAGCTGACGATGGCGTTGGAGCAGGTCTGCGGTGAGTTTGATGCTTGATAAGGGGTTTTTGAGATCGTGTGATGCCGACTGAATCACAAAATCTTTGAGTTGGTTGATGCGTTCAAAGCGCGCCAAATCGCGCTCACGTAACTTTTCGAGCATCTTCCGTTGACGGGACAGATCCAACTGGGTTTTGACGCGTGCCAATACCTCCTCAAGCTGAAAGGGCTTGGTGATATAGTCAACACCGCCATATTCAAATGCCTTGATCTTGTCTTCAATTTCGCTAATGGCACTGATGAAAATCACGGGAATATCAGCCGTTGCAGGGATACTTTTCAACGATTGAATCACTTCATACCCATTCATCCCCGGCATATTAATATACAACAACACAAGGTCCGGCGCAACTTTCTG
>JBCCFC010000631.1:0-7926 GCA_039029935.1 Chloroflexota bacterium | reverse complement strand
CTGAATCAGATTATATTACGTGCGTTTCAATGCACTACTTATGATCGACAAATTGATTCAATGACCTAAATCATGGCTTCAAAAAATGCCCGTTTTTGTGCCAAACATGATTCGGTGATACGGTTGTAGCGATTGTGACGATGGGCCAACCCAGTGTGGGGTTGGCTTTTGTTGTTTATTGAGTGGTGGCTTGACCGTTACTATGACGAGAACAACATAACGGTTTTGCTCAGTGACCCCTCGATAACATATCCATATTGGAGGTGTTTCAATGTATAATTTAGGCCATAGCATAGGCACAGACTTGATTCAAGAAATCGGCAGTATGCAGAATGTTCAGGCATTCCGGGCACAACATTGGGTTGGCTCGTTTGCAGACTATCTGGATATGGTCAAAGAGAATCCGTTGATTGCGCGCACAGCCTTTCAGCGGGTCTATGACATGATCATGTCGCATGGTTTTGAACGCTATACTGAACTTCGTGAAGAGCGTATCCATTACAAATTCTTTGATGATCCGATTGATAATGGGAAAGATGCTGTCTTTGGGCTGGACCAGCAACTGATGGAATTGGTGCAGATTTTCCAGTCGGCGGCGCGCGGGTATGGAACTGAGCGTCGTGTACTTCTGCTGCATGGTCCTGTCGGTAGCTCAAAGAGTACGATTGTACGCCTGCTGAAAAAAGGACTCGAACAATACACCCGCACCGAGGAAGGCGCGCTCTACACGCTGGTCTGGGAGACGCCTGAAGAGACGATGGTTTGTCCCATGCACGAAGACCCGCTCCACTTAATCCCACCACAATTCCGTGCGCAAGTGATTGAAAACTTAACCAAAGATGCTGGCGATAAGCTAAGATATCCACTGACGATTCGGGGCGATCTCTGCCCGCCCTGTCGTTATGTCTACCGCTCGCTCATGGAAACCTATGATGGAGACTGGTCACGCGTGATCGAGCATGTCAAAGTCAAGCAGGTGGTGCTCTCCGAACAGGACCGCATCGGTATCGGTACATTCCAGCCAAAAGATGAAAAGAATCAGGACTCAACCGAGTTGACGGGCGACATCAACTATCGCAAGATTGCTGAATATGGCTCGGACTCGGACCCACGTGCCTTTAACTTTGATGGTGAACTTAACATTGCCAATCGCGGTCTGGTCGAGTTTGTCGAGGTACTGAAACTCGATGTTGCCTTCCTCTATGATCTGCTGACGGCCTCACAAGAGCGCAAGATCAAGCCCAAGAAGTTTGCACAGACTGATATTGACGAGGTGATCATCGGCCACACCAACGAGCCAGAGTATCGCAAGCTGCTCTCCAACGAATATATGGAAGCGTTGCGTGACCGTACTGTCAAGATTGACGTGCCATATGTCACCCGATTGAGCGAAGAGGTCAAAATCTATCAGCGTGACTTCAACAACAAATCGGTGCAGCGTAAGCACATTGCCCCGCACACGCTTGATGTGGCGGCGATGTGGGCGGTGTTAACACGGATGGAAGAGCCAAAACATGCACGGCTGACCTTGATGCAGAAGATGAAGCTCTATGATGGGCGCATGTTGCCGGGCTACACCGAGGACACGGTGCGTGAACTCAGGGTTGCATCAACCAACGAAGGGATGACGGGTATCTCACCACGCTATGTCCAAGACAAGCTTTCCAATGCGCTGGTGGCCTATGGTGATAGTGATTCGCTCAACCCGTTTATGGTGATGCGTGAGTTGGAGGAAGGGCTGAGTCATCATTCGCTGATCACCAATGAGCGTGAGCGAGAGCATTATATTGCACTACTATCGGTGGTGCGTGAAGAGTATGATGAGATTGTCAAGAATGAAGTTCAGCGAGCAATCACAGCGGATGAATCGGCCATTCGACGGTTGGCGGGCAACTATGTCGATAATCTGCGGGCCTATACGCAGAAAGAGAAGGTCAAGAATCCATATACGGGTCGTGATGAGGAGCCAGATGAGCGGCTGATGCGCTCGATTGAAGAAAAGATTGGCATCTCTGAGGGGCGTAAGGATGACTTCCGCCGTGAGATCATGAACTACATCGGTGCGTTGGCGATTGATGGCAAGATTTTCCAATGGGATTCCAATGAGCGGCTGCGTAAGGCGTTGGAGTTGAAGCTCTTTGAAGACCAGAAGGACAGCATCAAACTGACCAGCCTGGTGAGCAGTGTCATCGACCCAGAGATGCAGGAAAAGATCGATGTGGTCAAGGCGCGGCTGATCAAAAACTTTGGCTACAACGACACGTCGGCAACGGATGTACTCAACTATGTCGCCAGTATTTTTGCACGAGGAGACGCCAAAGGGCAGGGGAGATAACCGTTATGGCACTGCCAATTGAACAAGATTCTTCTCGCTTTCGTAAAATCGTGCGTGGGAAGATCAAGAAAAATCTACGCAAATACATGTCCAATGGGGAGATGATTGGGCGTCAGGGCAAAGACCTTGTGAGCATTCCTGTCCCCCAAGTGCAACTGCCCAAGTTCACCTGGGGGCAGCGTGGGCAGGGCGGCGTCGGTCAGGGGGATGGCAACATTGGCGACCCGCTGAGTTCACCACAGCCGGGCGATGGCAACGAGGCAGGCAATCAGGCGGGGCAGCACATCCTTGAGGTCGAACTGTCGATTGATGAGCTGGCACAGATGTTGGCCGAGGAACTGGAGTTGCCCCGCATTGAACCCAAAGGCACGGGCAATGTCGAGAGCGAGACCACGCGTTATACGGGCATTCACCGCATTGGCCCTGAATCGCTCCGTCACTTCAAGCGCACCTATCGTGAATCGCTCAAACGGCAGATGGCGTCGGGGACCTATAATCCCGCCAAGCCGCGCATCATCCCCGAACGCGAGGATAAACGCTATCGTACCTTTGAGCGCAAACCTGTACCAGAGGCCAACGCGGTCATCATCTATATGATGGATGTCTCTGGCTCGATGGGTGACCATGAGAAACGACTGGTGCGCATGACGGCGTTCTGGATCGACACTTGGCTCAAGACCAACTATGACAAGGTGGATCGACGCTATATTGTGCATGACGCCAATGCAGGTGAGGTCGATGAACACACCTTTTATCATCTACGTCAGAGCGGTGGCACGATCATCTCGTCGGCTTTGGAACTCTGTAATCATCTGATTGAGAATCACTATAACCCGAATGAGTGGAACATCTATATCTTTCAGTTTTCAGATGGCGATAACTGGCACAGCGACAACGATAAGTGTATGGAGATTATCGAGGACAAGCTGTTGCCGATTGCCAATCTCTACTGTTATGGACAGGTGGGGCATCCCTACTATCGTGTGAGTGGTGGAGCCTTTATCGAGGAATTTGAGGCGTTGGAGGACCCAGAAAATTTGACGCTGGCGCGGATTCCGGATGATGAAGCCATTTATGATGCGATTAAATCGTTTCTGGGAAAGGGGAAGTAAGCATGAATTTCGATTCAATATCAGGGCCAATCACGCAGACCAGTATCTTGCCCAAAAATCTGCAAGAAAGCCAGATGGAGATTGAGAAACGCGCCACCGAAGCAGGGCTGACCTTTCCCGAAGTGCAGTTTATCATGCTTAACTTTAGCGAGATGAACCAGGTCGCGGCCTATGGCGGTTTTCCGCAACGCTATCCCCACTGGAAATTTGGTATGGAGTACGAGCGGCTACGCAAGAGCTATGCGTGGGGTTTGCACCGCATCTATGAGATGGTCATCAACACCGACCCCTGCTATGCCTATCTGCTTGTGAGCAATCTGGATGTCGATCAGCATCTGGTGATGGCGCATGTCTACGGTCATGCTGATTTCTTTCTCAACAACATGTGGTTTGCCCACACCAACCGGCAAATGCTCGACCAAATGGCAAATCATGGGACGCGCATCCGTCGTTACATGGATCGCTTTGGCCTAGATGTGGTTGAAGAATTTCTGGATCGCGCACTCTCTCTGGAGAACCTAATCGACATGCACGCCCCCAGCCTGCGTCGTGCGGAAAGCCGTACACAGCCAGATGACATCGATGATGCACAGGATGTGGGACGCTTGCCCAATAGCCGCGACTATATGGACAGCTATATCAACCCGCCAGAGTATCTGCAAGCGTTGCAAGAAGAAGCCGAGGAAGCCAAGGCACAAGAGAAAAACTTCCCACAAAATCCACAAAAGGATGTGTTGAAATTTCTGATGGAGTACGCACCGCTGGAGCCTTGGCAGCAGGATATCATTGGCATCATTCGCGAGGAAATGCTTTACTTTATCCCGCAAGGCCAGACCAAGATCATGAACGAAGGCTGGGCGGTCTATTGGCACTCGCATATCATGACCAAGTACATCCTGCGTGATCATGAAGCAATCGACTATGCCGACCATCACTCTGGCACACTGGCGACCTCACCGGGCCAAATCAACCCCTACAAGCTGGGTGTTGAACTCTTCAAGGACATCGAAGACCGCTGGGACCGAGGTGCGTTTGGGCCAGAGTATGAAGCCTGTGATGATCAGCGTGAACGAGCCAACTGGGACAAAAAGCTGGGCTTGGGGCGAGAGAAAATCTTTGAGGTGCGTAAAATCTACAATGACATCGGCTTTATCGACACCTTCCTGACACGTGAGTTTGCGGAAAAGCAGGAGATGTTCCGCTATCGCTTTAACCCACGCACCCGTCAGTATGAGATCGACAGCCGTGATTTTGACGACATCAAACAGCAGCTTCTCTTTAGCCTCACCAACTTTGGTGAGCCATACATCACGCTAGAGGATGCCAACTACCGCAATCGCGGCGAACTCTATCTGCGCCATCGCTGGGAAGGCGTGGACCTGCGTGAGGATTATGCGCATGACACGTTGCAAAATTTGTATTCAATTTGGCAGCGTCCTGTGCATTTGGAGACGGCGACAGGGGATAAGGAGCGGTTGGTGTTAAGTTATGGGGAGTAGTTGATAGTTGATAGCTGACAGTTGACAGTTGATAGTTGACAGTTGACAGTAACGCCACCGCCTTTAGTGGTTCAACCGGAAAGCAACAGAATTAGAGTAAGATATTTTGCACTAAAAGTCCTTGTTTCTTAGGAGTTGACAGTTGACAGTGAGAAGGGGCTATCGCCAGGTGTGGTGATAGCCTCTTTTTTTTGTTGAGGAGATACCAGGTACACTTTCAGGAAGGGGTGATCGCTAATGAGTCGTACCAAAATGCTTGATGCCCCTTTCTGGAAGACATTCATGTACGGCGATACGCCACGGAGGATGAAAATGGTATAATGTAGAGGCATGTTGCCAACAGAAATCGAGAATTACCGTGGACTGTGCAAATTCCGACTGGAAGATTGATGCGCATACCTGGACGAACCACGGATTGTGGAGCTTAGACAACACCGATGCGTTATGGACTCCTCAACCCAAGTTATATCCCAGAGGAATTGCAGAGAGATTTGAGAGATTTAACCAGATATAGGACAAGACTACTTCAAGAGAAGAGCAGTGCAGCAAACCGCTTGCACAAAATCTTGGAAGACACGAATATCAAGTTAAGCTCGGTAGTCACAGACATTCAGGGGGGATCAGCGAAGTTGATGATAGTGGCATTGATTGCCGAAAACACGGATGCTGAGGAGATTGCCAGTCTAGCGAAGGGAACATTACGCAAGAAAATTCCAGCGTTAGTCGAAGCGTTGAATGGTGTTGTTCGAGCGCATCATCGTTTTATGCTTCAGGAGATTTTGGACCATCTAGACCAACTCAACCAAAAGATTCATGCACTCAATGTCAGGACAGACGTGTTGCTGGGATGGCCCATTAACAGAAAAAACGTCTTATCGCATTTGAAGAAGCACCCACCTGTGATATACTTTCAGAAAATGATTGTGAACTTATGCACAAGTCACAGAAATAATTTATTGGAATACTAAAAATTTATAGTAAAGCTATGCTTACTACAACGGATTTCGGAAGGGAGCGGATTTTAGTTTCTATGCGCGAGCAACATCTGTTCCCTTCCTCAATCCGCTGTAGTACAGTTTTGCTACATCATGGAAAGGACGAGTATGTCTTCTTCGATTCTTGATAAAGTGTATGATGGTGAATACGTTGCCTATGATAAATTGCCACAGGCGGCGTTGGTTGGGGGCGTTTTTGGTGCGTTTGTCAATGTAATTATTTTGAATGTGGGTCGTGCCTTTGGGACACCATTCGAATTAATGCCACCCAGTGGTTTTGGGATGGAACCATTGCCATCTGTTGTGGTCGTGCTTGCCAGCATTGTGCCAGCCATTGCCGCAGCGGTGTTATTGGCATATCTGCCACGTTTTACCAAACGACCTTTCACTGCCTTCTGGATTATCTCGGCGGTTGTGTTGTGGCTGTCCACTTATGGACCAAGCGGTACACCAAACGATAGCGAGGCTACGGTCATGGGGCTGAATCTGATGCATATGATGTCAGCGGCGGCGATTGTCGGTGCGTTCTCGGCGTTGGCGCGGGCGGATACAGAACAATAGTTGGTAGTTGGTATTCGGCGTGTCGGTGTTCGGTGAGTCTGTAGGTCCGTTCGTATCCTGATACGCCAAATACCGACACGCTTGTGTTAAGTAATATTGACATAAAACACCCGGAAGCTAAAAATTTGAATTGGTAGATTCTACCATGAAATATAGAAAATCGAAGGCACTAAAAAAGACCTGCCATTTGGCAGGTCTTTTTATTCAAGTCAAAAATTTGTTCGCAGATAAAAGGATTGTTTTAGTTGTTGACAACAGGCAGGAAAACGATGAAGTTTGTCTGTTCAGGTGTTGTGTCAACACTCTCGATGGCGGTCATCTCAACATCACTCTCGGCAGCACTGGCGGCAAAGCTCAACATCATGCTACCCTGTACTTCGTTCAACTCAACAACCTGCGTGTCTGTGTAGGCTGTTTCGCCCTCGGCCCAGACAACGTAGCGGCCAAATGCGAGATTGCTGATAACAAATGTACCCGTCATGTCCGTTTCTGCGGTGACAATTTCGCCTGTCTCCAAGTTCTCAATATAGACAGTTGCGTTTGGCAGTGTCTCTTCCATCAACTCCTGAATCTGGTTGCCATTATGGTCCATCCAAACAGTGCCACTGATAAAGCTGCTAGCATCTTCACTGGCGAAGCATGTGCCTGTGTTTAAGAGTATGACAACGGCGAAAGCGATTGCGATTGTTGCGAATTTGCTGATATTGTTTGTGACCTGTTTCATGTTACTCAATCCTGTTTACCTGTTAAAAATTATTGAACAAATTTGGTTTAACGTATCTGATTGCAGTATAACATGACTTTTTATCATTCTTGCTTACGATAACCTGTTAGAAGAATTGACAAAAAAAGAATGAATAAAATTTATTTGAGAAATTTTTTACAAATGTGTCGATCTTTGATGGGCCTATTCGTCGTATGTATATAGGTAGCAAATCAGTTCTGCCTACAGTTTATCAACGTATCAATTGAACAAATCAACGTGTACTTGAAATAGGAGTGTAACTCACATGAAATATGCAATGTTAATCTATACCAGCGAAGCAGAATATGCACAACTGACACCGGAGGAGCAAGAGACCGATATGAACGGGTATTGGACATTTACCAATGAAGTCAATGAAGCTGGTGTCAATGAGGGTGGTGAGGCACTACATCTAACCAGCATGGCGACTTCTGTCCGTGTTCGTGATGGCAAAACTGTAATCACTGATGGTCCATTTGCTGAAACCAAAGAACAACTTGGCGGGTTCTATCTACTGGAGTGTAAGGACTTAGATGAGGCTATTGGCTACGCTGCTAAGATTCCAGGCGCAAAAATCGGTACGATTGAGATTCGCCCCGTGATGGTGTTTGAGTAAACGCGTCGTGTGCGCCGGTATTCGGTGGGTCAGTAGAGCGGTGGGTCGGTTATCAGTGGCTCG
>JBCCFC010000630.1:0-7941 GCA_039029935.1 Chloroflexota bacterium | reverse complement strand
TGGCGATAGTACCGCAGGTTGGCTACCTGCGTCACAGATAACCAATCTGTGATACTGGCGATAGTACCGCAGGTTGGCTACCTGCGTCACAGATAACCAATCTATGATACTGGCGATAGTACCGCAGGTTGGCTACCTGCGTCACAGATAACCAATCTGTGATACTGGTTTCTACTTTTCTCTTCAAGCACAAGCTACAGTATGGAGAAACGGATGACACAGGAATCTTTTGAATCAATGCTCACGGGTGGACACCCAAATTCATTAGGACGAACGGTTGAGGTTGTTGATATTATTTTAGAAAATTCAACGCAGTTAGAAGAATTATACAACTGCTATTTTAGCCAAGATGAGGTTGTGCGGTTGCGGACATCCAGTGCTTTGAAGCGTGTGTGCAAGGAACACCCTGAGTGGTTGGTTCCCTATCTGGATCGATTGTTAGCTGAGATTTCAACCATCGATCAGGCATCAACGCAATGGACATTAGCAAACCTATTTCAGATGTTGGCCGTATATATGAGTAAAGAACAACGAGGGCAGGCCGAAGAAATTCTTAAACGTAACTTGGAAACACACAAGGATTGGATCGTCCTCAATACAACGATGGATACGTTAGGCCAGTGGGCAGCAGAAGATACAAATTTAAAAGATTGGATTTTACCCCATTTGGCGCGTATCAGTACAGATAAACGTAAATCAGTTTCGGGGCGGGCAAAGAAATTGCAAGCGGCATTCGCATCATAACAATCACGGCACCAACAACTGCGTAAGCCCCATAAAAAAAGGAAGGAAATCGTGAGATTTATACAAATAGTGTTAATTATTCTAATTTTATTGGGAATTGTGTTTGCTGTTGGACCACGAGTTGATATTGACACAACAATACATCCGCGACAACTGCCACAGGACCTGGACAGTTATTTGGCCGAATCGGAGGCACAATTTTCCGACATCACACCGGGGGCGGAAAAAACGATTGTGTGGTTGAATTCTGCAACAAAAACAACAACGCCGATTTCTCTTGTCTATGTTCATGGATTCTCTGCGACGCGTCAAGAGGTCGCACCATTGGGCGATTTGGTGGCAACGCAGCTAAACGCAAACTTATTTTACACGCGGCTTACGGGACATGGGCGTAGTGATGATGCGTTGGGTGAGGCAACGGTGAATGATTGGCTGAATGACACGGCTGAAGCAATTGCCATTGGTGAACAAATTGGCGACGGGGTGGTCATTATGGCAACGTCCACAGGTGCAACACTGGTCACATGGATGGCTGCCAATGGGCATCTCAGTGACAAGGTACGTGCATTGGTACTTGTCTCGCCCAATTTTAGCCCGGCGGCAGGCACAACAGAGATATTGCTGTGGCCTTGGGGGGAACAAATTACACGTTCGGTCGTCGGTCCCTACGTTGAAGGCGAACCCATTAACGATGGTCATGCACAGTTTTGGACAACTCGCTACCCTGTCTCTGCCCTGTTACCGATGATGGGCAGTGTCAAGATACTTCGTGATTCGGACCTCAGTACAGTGACACAGCCGCTCTTGATGCTTCATTCAAATACCGATGTGATTATTAATATTGATGATGTAAAGCAAGCATTTGAAGAGATTGACTCTACGCCCAAAGCGTTGGTTGCCGTCGAAACGGAAGATGTACGCGGGCATGTACTGGCTGGCAATATCCGCTCCCCTGACACAACGGAGCCTATTGCCCAGCAAATTATAAATTTTTTGAATCCGATTTTAAATCCAGAAGAATAACCAAGCGTACTAACATCTTGTCCACTAAATAATGGGATGTTTTGGCCATTCCTGCACAGGCAGGAGCCCAGCGTTGCGCCAGAGTGGATTCCTGCCTGTGCAGGAATGACAATACCCGAAGACTTAGTTTACAGAATACGAATTTCTTAAAGTCAGAAAATTAAGGATTACCTTTTTGGTCTGAAGTCCGTATATATAGAAACACACGTTGAAAAACATTTCAAAACAACTAAATATAAAATGCGAAGTTTGTCATTTCGTGTATTTAAATTTGTTCATGAAGCTCTTAATAATGAACAAAAAGAAGATAAATCAAGGCTCTTTTGAAATACTCAGATGAACAATTAAAAAGGTGCTTAGTATTATTTAAATCAAAAGAGAGCGATTTGAGCGGGCAAGATATATTCATAAATAAGCAAGGAGTAGTAACAATTTATGTTTAGAAAATTAATTTTTGTGGTGGTTTTTATCCTAGCACTATCTCTTTTATTTGTCACACCAGAGTGGGGTGCAGTTGACGCACAGACCGTGACTGTACCCACAGGGACACCGGAGATGACTGCGACAGCCACTATTCCAGATGAGACAGCGACACCAACCGAGACAGCCACAGTCATGCCGACTGAGACGCCCATGCCAACCGAGACACCGATGCCGTTTACGTACCCAGACCCAAATGATGCTACGTTGCCAGAGGGCAACACAGATGCGGATATCATTCTTAGTATTGACGGAAACGGTGATCCCGTTCCTGGTCAAGAATTTGAGTATATTATCAGTTACCAAAACAATACAGATAATGCATTGCAAACCTTTGCCCAAGCCATTGAAGAAACGGTTGAGAATTTTATTGTGACAGTTCGTGTTCCTGCGAACACATCATTCAGTGGACAGCCCGACGGTTGGGTTTGCCAGAACAGCGGTGAAGCGGGTGATCTATGTAGCTACAATGCAGGAACGCTTGCACCGGGTGAGAGTGGTCAAGTTTCCTTTATTGTCGATGTTGCCAGTGATATTTCCGTGGGTGATGAGTTGGTGTTGAATGTCCGTGCGGATGCAGATGGCACAACCACTGGTAATAATTTAGCGGCGGGTGCTGGCTCAAATATCGCCTTACAGCCTACTGCTTTGCCAGAACAAGAAGAGCCGTTGACTCGTTTGTATCTCCCCACCATTATGCGTTAGGTTCGCAATCGCTGGATAGCAACAGCTTGGCAATCTATTAGATTAGGTTGCACATTCTTAAACGGAAATAAAAAGTCTGTATGTCTTGATTGACATACAGACTTTTTTTTATTATAAAGCCAGTCAGCATTTCAGCTTGTCAGCCAGTCAGCCAGTCAGCCAGTCAGTTTGTCAGCTAGTCAGCCAGTGTGCTGAAGTGCTGAGGTGCTGACTAGCTTTTTTATCTCCTGCTTATGCGTTGCGGCTACGCCACCAAATGCTTGGTAAACGTCGTAGTTTCTGCGATTGACTTAGATGAGCACGACGTGTAAATACATCATACTGATGCGCTTCAATATCGTCTAAAATGCCTTGATACAGGTCCGCAGCCGCGGCAATGGCAAAGCGACCGCTGCGAGAAAGCAGACCAATGCCCGGCCATGCTTCTGCATAGAGCTGGCGATTTCGTGCGATTTGGAATTGCATAAAGGCGCGCCATTTTTCTGCCGGACTGGAGCCATCAACCGCTACACGCTGTGTGGTCTTCTGTGTAGGCTGCTGTGTAGGATTCTGTGCAGAGGAATGCTGAGACATTGCACCCGTTTGTACAGCATAGTCGACATATTCTTCATCCAGCCCAAACCGCGCTAATTCTTCTTGAGGCAGATACAGACGGCCATTACGCCAATCTTCGGCTACGTCACGTAAGATGTTGGTCATCTGCAGGGCAACACCTAATTTAATGGCATAGGGGATTGCTTCGGAACCTGCATAGCCAATGATATGCATACTCATTAACCCCACAGTTGAGGCGACACCATAACCATAAGCCGCCAACTCATCAAAGGTTTCATACCGATGTTTCGCCAAGTCAATTGCAACACCATCGAGCAGCTGCTCTGCGTATCGTTGTGGCACATCGTATTGCCGTCGTGCATCGGCCCATGCTAATGCGATCAACGCGTATCGATCTAAATCAGACGAGGTGTTGACAGTGCTGCTTGCACTGCCTGTCGGAGAGTAACACGCGATTGTCTGTTGACGCCAATTTTGTAATAGGGTCACGGCTGTGTGGGCCTCATGCTCATCAACGATATCGTCACTCACCCGACAAAATGCGTACAGCGCACGAATCGCCCGTCGCTTATGCGCAGGTAGCAGGCTGGATGCCATATAGAAAGATTTGCTATGGTATGCCGTCATCTCCTCACAATATTGATAGGCTTGTGTGAGTATGTGAGGGGAGACATGCACATATTCATGGTGATGACTTGACGCTGTATCCCCGTGTGCAAGTGATAATAACTTTGTCTCCCAGTTTACTCCAGAACCAGCATTCATGCTTGCCATTGCGTTCACAACTGAGTTTGTTGGCAGCAAGTTTGTTGATAGAGATATAGTCGATACACTCATAAATTCCGTCCTTAGCATAAATTTGCAACTCAACCTATACTGCGTGAAGGCATAGTTTTCTATGAGGACCGTCGGGAGGTGAGTATCAAGTTTCGCTGGAACACAAAGTGTTTGTGCTCACCTCTCGGATAAATTAACTTAGGTCCGGCCCCATCTCGATGCTAACATTATGCCCTTACACAGTATAAACTAACAATCGTCTTTCTAAATTATCATAGACTTTTCTACTTGTCAATATTTTGCCTAAGATTTCTCCACATCGTACAACAATTTACAAACATCGGTATTGTTAATACCAAAATTGTGTCTATGTATTTGTCTAGGTATTGGTTTGATTAAATTCACCTGAGATTGTTGGTCAGATACCATATCCAAGATCATTTATGGAGTAATATACACTCAGATGTTGACAAATAATTGAATTTTCACAAGGCAGGTCTAAAGGTAGGTCTACAATATATTGACATTTGGCTGGGGACGTGTTACTATATCCTAATCATGATACAATTTTGAAGAATGATCACATGTGATCGTTCAATTGATATGCTATAGCGAAGGAACATACCGGGATGAATACAATAGACAATGCCCCAACATATAATCTCAAGGCTGTTGTACAAGAGACAGGCTTAAAGGCAGATACGCTACGCGCATGGGAGCGTCGATATAACCTACCCAGTCCTCAACGGACACCAAGCGGGCATCGACTATATTCAGACCGCGATATCGAAATTCTAAAGTGGCTTGTTCTCCGACAAGAAGAAGGGTTAAGTATTAGTCGTGCGGTTGCGCTTTGGCGTCGTCTCGAAAGTGAACACCCAGACCCATTGAAAGTACCCATGCAGTCATCGTCACAGACCACAAGTCATCGCGGCGAAGCCTATGCAAATGAACCTTTTGCGTTGGGGCAAGAACAAGTAGGCAGTGAGCCAAGACGGTCGGATCACACTGATGCCAGAGGCGTATCGTTCTCTCCCACAGGACACTCTGGAGGGCACCCAGGGGGACAGTCTAGCCAACGATTTGATGAGAATTCGCTGCAGACAGGCACACAACCGACGATGCCCACCTATGGACAAGGGCAGTCTGGCGCATATAACACGGGCGTTTATAATGGTGGGGCATACACGTCGTCGCATAATGCGACAAACTATGCGCAACATGGGGTCAATGACACGTTATCCATTCTCCGAAATGATTGGGTAAATCACTGTTTAAATTTTGCAGAACAGGATGCCGAGCGCGTTTTGTCAGAAGCGTTTTCGATGTTTTCAATTGAGGTTGTGTGTATTGAGGTTTTGCAAAAGGGAATGTCCATGATTGGTGATGGTTGGTATCAGGGGCGTATCACGGTACACCAAGAGCATTTTGCATCTGCGCTGGCATTACGCAGAATCGAAACGCTGATGTCAACGACGCCACCACCCACACGCCCAGGTCGAATTGCGGTTGGGTGTCCGGCGGGTGAAGAGCATACCTTTATCCCTTTGGTCATATCGCTTTTATTGCGTCGTAAAGGGTGGGATGTGCTCTATTTAAATGGCAATATTCCGCTGCGAAGCCTAGAAACAACAATGAAGACTGCTCGTCCACATTTGATGATTTTGACGGCACAACAATTGTATACAGCATCCAGTTTGCTGGACACAGCACGGTTTCTTTTTGCAGAGAATGTACCCGTTGCTTTTGGTGGACGAATTTTTCTCCGAGTCCCCAATCTGCACGAAAGCATCCCCGGTTATTATCTTGGCAAAGATTTGGATGAAGCAATTCAAATCATTGAAAGTAAAATTAGTATTGTCTCTAGTCCACCAAAAGCCATGCGTGAAGTATCCCGCGAATATATTGATGCACACAATCACTATCGAGAGCGTCAAGCGCGTATTGAAGCAGATGTCTGGCGGAATACGGAGCTATTGGGTATTCCACAAAATATTTTGGCCGAGGCCAACATCAGCTTGGGTCGAAACATCACCGCAGCATTAAATCTTGGCAATATGAATTATCTTGGGCCGGATTTAGAGTGGATTGAAAGTTTATTGGTCAATCATTATCAAATGCCTGCCCATATTGTCAATGTGTATATTCAGCTTTATTATAAAGCCTGTCAAAAGCATTTAAGCGACGCTGGTATGATTGTGACAGGTTGGCTTTCGCAAACGTTGGGGGTGCAGACAGAACGCTTAAAACAAGGTAGTCAAACATCTGTCAATCAAGCAGCAATAAATCGAACAAAACAAATGGCATAACGCGAAACAGAATAATTTACCCCTCCTAACCTCCCCCTGCTAGGGGGAAGAAATTGTCCCATCCCTTAGCAGGGAAGGGTTAGGGAGGGGGTTGAATTAACAGAAGAAAAGGAGCAGATACATGCGCATTCTCATCACGGGCGGCACAGGGTTGATTGGCAAAGAACTTTGTCGTCTACTGGCCTCAGAGCGTCATGAAATCATTGTCTTGAGCCGTAATCCAAAGGCACATGAAATGACCATGCCTGTTACGGCCAGACCGGATATAATCAAGTTACATCAATGGGACCCATCGACAACCGAGGGGTGGGGGCATCTGATAGATGAGGTAGATGCCGTCATCAATCTTGCAGGTACAGGGATTGCCGATGCGCGGTGGAGCGCGGCCCGCAAAACCGAAATACGGAACAGTCGTCTTCAAGCGGGTAATATTCTGACCGAAGCCATTCGCGATGCAAAAAATAAGCCCAAGGTGTTTATCCAAGGGTCTGCAGTTGGGTTCTATGGCGGGGCTCAGGGCGACACTGTGATTGATGAAATGGGCGATTTGGGCAACGATTTTTTGGCAAAGGTTTGTTTTGATTGGGAAATCTCAACGGCTCCTATCGAGAAAATGGGCGTGCGCCGTGTGATTTTGCGTACAGGCGTTGTCCTCAGCAATGATGGTGGTGCGTTCCCCAAAATGGTTATGCCATTTCAGTACTATGTTGGCGGTCCATTGGGGTCTGGTCAACAATGGTTGCCGTGGATTCACTGGAAAGATGAAGTGCGGGCCATCCATTTCTTGTTGACGAATGAAGAAGCGAGCGGTGTGTTCAACCTAAGCGCACCCAATCCGCTGAACAACAAAGACTTTAGCAATTTACTGGGCAATGTGATGGGGCGTCCAGCGGCAATGGCCGCACCCGCCATCGCAATGCAGATTGTTTTGGGTGAGATGTCTACGCTGGTATTGGATGGTCAGCGGGTGGTCCCCAGTCGGCTGCAAGAACTGGGCTTCACCTTTGACTATGAAGAGGCAGAGGATGCGCTGCGCGAATTACTCGATAAGCCAGAAGAGGTTTATGCAGCAATAGATTCAGCGGTAACAGACTCAGTTGCAACTGAGTCTGCTCAGACAAATTCAACAGTAGAAGATAAATCTTCTGCTGAACAAGCAACAGAAGTGGCATCCGAAGAAAATGCAGCAGAAGCATCGAAAGAATCGTTAGAGAAGCAAGTCGCATAGCTATGATGTAAGCTAAACCACAATATAAAATACTCACGCAATTTGTAAGGGTATGTGGTGATGTTGAAAGAGGGCTAATTTGGCACAAAATCAGCCCTCTTCTCACGACCACTGCATATA
>JBCCFC010000629.1:0-7971 GCA_039029935.1 Chloroflexota bacterium | reverse complement strand
GTCTGATGCCGGGTGGGGAGTTGATGGGGCTGAATGTCATTGATGATTACTCATTTGAGTTTACCTTCTCGATTCCATACTATCGTGCGGTTGAGGTCTTTGCGGGTGGCGAGTACTATGCAGCTTCTCATGCGCTGATGAAATATATGCCAGCGCATAATGAGGAAGCTGAGGCATTGGCAGAGGAAGAGGGCTATGAGTCATGGCAGCAGGCATTCCAGTTCCATGCAGGTACATCGGACGATTACTACGACCGTGACACCACCATGCCAACGCTCAATCCGTGGATCATCAGCGAAATTGGTGCAGACTCTGTGCTGTGGACACGCAATCCATACTACTGGCGTGTTGACACCGCAGGCAATCAACTGCCCTACATGGATGAAGTGCTGGTGATTATGACCGAGAATGTCAACGCGACAGCCCCGGTTAAATCATTGGCGGGTGAGCTGGACATTAATGACTTTGGTCTGGGCATTGACGACTTCCCTGTCTATAAGAAGGGTGAGGAAGCGGGCGACTATAAAGTCCATCTATGGCCTCGCTTAGACCAATCTCATGCAATGGGCTTTGCCTTTAACTATACCTATGCACCAGATGAAGTATTGCGCGAACTCTTTAATGATTTGCGTTTCCGTCAAGCCATGTCGCTGGCAATCAACCGTGAGGAAATTGCGGAGAATGTCTTCTTGGGCTTGGTTGAGCCATACACAGCACCTGTATCACCTGCGTGGCCTGGCTATGAAGATTGGATGGGCAACTATTATGGTGAGTATGATGTCGAACAGGCCAATGCGCTGTTGGACGAGATGGGGCTGGAATGGGATGAAAATGGCGAATGGCGTCTGCGTCCTGATGGTGAAACCCTGACAGTTCCAGGTGAATGGGCGACGGAGTGGTTGGCCTATACCGAGGATTTGCTGGACTTGGTGACGATTCACTGGGCCGAAATCGGTGTGAAGTTTGAGCACAAGTTTGTGCCAGAAGATACGCTGCAGACCATGCATGTTGCCAACGAGAACGCTGTCGGTATTTCCAACTCGGATGGTGGCGCAGAACAATTAGCGCGTGGCGCTTATCCAATTCGTTTGATGCCACCTTGGCACTGGGGTAGCACCGGCTGTTGTCCAATGTCAGCTTACCTCTGGCGTGTTTGGCTCGACACCGAGGGTGCGGATGGTATTGAACCACCAGACGATATCAAGCGCATCTATGAGTTAGTCCAACAGTGGCTGGAGACACCACATGGTACAGACGAGTATATTTCGTTGATCAACGAAGTGATCACGCTCAATGTCGAAAATCTCTACTACTTTGGTACAGTCAGTTCACCACCACGTGTATGGATCATCCACAACCGCATGGGCAATGTGCCTGCGGAAGATGGTCAGTTGGGTGCATGGGGTGCGCGTCCTTATCTGCACGAGACTTACTATATTAAGCAGTAGATCAACCGCAGAGAACGCAAAGAACGCAGAGGTTTCCCATATAGAATCCATGAGGTTTTCTGCGTTTATATCCATTTGGTCGCGGAACCGCTCATAAATAGGATCAAATAGAAGAGGTGAGGGAATGCATAAGTGCTTATGCATTCTCTCACCTCTTCTATTTTAATGGACTGGCTTCGCTGTGTATGTCAAGCCAATTTTCACATTGCCACATTTGGTTGTTACATTCCACGTTCAAACGTCATTATAAATATAGTGAAGGGTCCATACATCCTTATATGGATGACGTGACTCTATTGGATTTTGATTAACTGAACATCTATCGCTTGAGGGAGGGAACGATGCAACTATTAAAAGGGAAAGTCGCTGTTGTTGCGGGTGCAACCAGAGGGGCGGGACGTGGCATTGCAACGATGTTGGGCGAGGCAGGGGCTACCGTCTACTGTACCGGGCGCAGTACAGAGGGCAATCCATCAGAAATCAATCGACCCGAAACGATTGAGCAAACGGCACAGTTGGTCACAGAGGCAGGTGGCGTGGGTATCTGGGTACAGGTTGACCATGCGGTCCCAGAGCAGGTGCAGTCCTTGATTAAACAAGTGGAGGTGGAGCAAGGTCGGCTTGATCTTCTGGTCAACAATATCTCTGGCGATCACTTTTTGACCGAGGGGATGCTATCGGCCAGAGAGCCAATTCCATTCTGGGCATACCCAATTGAAAAAGGACTGGCGACACAGCAAAGTGGTGTCCACACGCACATGACCACCAGCTATTTTGCAGCTCCGCTGATGATCAAAAATCAAAGCGGCTTAATCATTGAAGTCAACGATGGCAATGCGTTGCACTACAACGATGTCGGTGTCTATTACAGCTTGTCGAAGGCATCTGTTGTGTTGTTGGCATACTATATGTCTGAGGAGCTAAAACCACACAATGTGGCCGTGGTATCGCTCACACCGGGCTGGTTACGCGGCGAAAAAATGCTTGACGGGTTTGGCGTCACTGAAGCCAATTGGCAAGATGCCGTAGCCAATGCGCCCGATTTTATCAACAGCGAAACACCCGCCTATATTGGGCGCGCAATTGTTGCGTTGGCGAGTGATGCCAACATTATGGATAGAACTGGACATGCGTTGAGTGCTGGATATCTGGCGAGAGAGTATGGTTTTACTGATGTGGATGGACGCCAGCCGCCTGGTTACTTTGAAGATGGGATGTTTCAGGGTGGGTATTTTATGCAAGTTGACAAAGGCGAATCGTCTAATGGTGGATAGGTAGGTCGGTAAGTCCGTAGGTCTGTAGGTCGGTAATCAGTATTCGGTGTATCGGTACCAGTTTTACCGACAGACCGAATACCGACACACCGACCTACTCTCATCAACGCTTCACCTATTGATAGGGTGTACGCCCTTCCGGTGTCGGTGCGATGAATGATGCACCACCGTCAGTCGGGCTTGAGATGCCGACATCGCCATGTGCAACCGCTCGCTCTGAGGCAACCGCTTCCGCCGCAGCTTTGGCCGCAATCGCAGCCTCACCACCGGGCGGTCCAGCGCGTAATGGTTCGATGGATGCTGGTGGCGTGGCATTGATCAAGTTTGTGATGGCCGCGACCAACTGCTCTGCGCCACCATCTTGCAGAAAATGACCGACACCGTTGATCGTCACATGCTCCACGCCGGGATGCTTTGTACCAGGGCAGTGTTTCAACCAGATTGCATCGCCACCCGCCATCACGGTATCCTCATCGCTAAAGGCCAGCAGTACGGGCTTGGTGAACCTCTGGAAGACCGCCCAAGCCGCCGCATTGTTCTCCGCCTCCACCATCATCGGGCGACCCGTTGGGTCAGTGGATGGCGTGGGTACAAGCTCCGGCAGCATCCTCGCCCCCGCTTTATAGATGTCTTCGGGATAGGGTGCGTTGTAGGCTTCGCGCTCGGCTGGGTCCATCACCGGATTGCTTGGTCCAACCGCCTTTTGCGCCATGATTTGACCCGGCCATCGCGCACCACGTTCCTCAATCCAGATGTCGTCTTTCAATCCAGTGCGGAACGAGAATGTTTTCCAACTGTAGAAACCGGGCGAAACCTTGAAGAAGTTATCGTCGCAGGTTGGCAGCATGGTATTGGCAATGACCAGACGACGGAAAACGCCGGGATGTGCTGCGGCGACACGCAGCCCGATTAGACCGCCCCAATCCTGCAACACAATGGTGACACCTTTGAGACGCAGATGGTTGATGAGCAGGTCAATGTTCCAGCCGATGAGCCGCTCATAGGTGTAGTCCTCCTCGCTGCTGGGCTTGTCGCTGCGCCCACAGCCCACTTGGTCAAACAGGACGACACGATATCCTGCGTTGACCAGTGGCGGAATCATGCGGCGGTTGAGATATGACCACGCCGACATACCGTGCGTGAGCAGGAGCGTCTCCTCGGCATCTGGATTGCCAAGGTCATAGTATGCAATGCGCACATCCATGCCATAGAGTGTGCTTGTGAAGTATTGTGGTTCGTAGTTCCACAGTGGTAGGTCATCAAAACATTCGTCTGGTGTGCGTAGCACTGCTGTAGATGGTTTCATATCAATCATTTATTCCTTGTGTATGGTTCCCGATAGAGACACGCACATGGGCATTCGCCTCTGCCAACTCATCCGGATTCTCCGCAAGCTGCTGAAATCCCCATCGTGTCCGCTCACGTGATGCCTCTGCACGGTCCAACACAGGCTGTTGCAACGTGTCCTGCTCGTCGGGACAGAGATGCCGCATCAGCGGTTGCAATGCTGCTGGCAGGGCAAGATACTCTTCATGCGAAAGGGGTTGACATACAGTGTTTTCAATGCCACGTGGCGCATAGTCATCCACCGATAACCACCAAGGACACCAGCGGTTGACAATCGCAACTCGGTCCCGTCCGCTAGGGTTATGCATGGCCGACGAATGCCAGCTACGTGAGTCTTGAATGTAGACCGACCCCGCTGGTGCGGAGACCTGCATGTCGCCGGGAATGGGTGCGGTGACGAGCATGTTATCTTCGGGGCCACGTGGGTTGCGGTCGTCCTTGTGCGAGCCGGGGACGACCCATGTTGCACCCGAGTCTTCATCAACATCGGTCAGATACCAAATCATCACCAGACACATGGTCACATCGGGGAAGGGGCGACGAATGCAGCCCACGTTGCGTCCGGGGTCGCCTGCGCCATAGGCACTGAGATCGTGCGGCCAATCGGTGTGCCATTCACGCGTGTCGGCCCGTCCTCGATACTGAACATGTCCAAAGCCACCGGGTGTGCCATCCGCCTTGGTGGTTTCGATGATGCGGTGGTGTAGCTGGGCGATGCGCAGATGGTCGTCGAGGACATGGCGTGCCACCGCCGTGATATAGGGACTGGCGACATGTTGTGCATATTGTGGCATCCAGACAATGTCGTTGGGTGGTTTGGGGAGATGCCCAACCCGACGGACTCTTCGTAGATCGACATCGCTGAAAGCTGAGGGATTGTCAATCAGTGCCTGTTCATCAAAATCCTCTTGATTGAGCAAGTCCTTGACTGCCTGCTTGTTGCGCGCAATGATGGGATGCGCCGCCCTGACTTCTTCACGGATGGCCTCGACTTCGCCGGCGGGGATCACGTTGTCAATGACGCAGAAGCCATAGCGGTCAAGTGAACCGCTACAACCTGCGACGACATCCGCAATCGGCAAAGTGGCAGCGTCGAACGCATAGGCTCGTGTCTGCGTCAATTCTTTTGCTAGGGCATCTGGGTCTTGGGTTTCCTGTGCCAGCTGTGTCTGGACATCTTGTAATTCGCGCGCCAAATCTGCGGCTTTGGCCTGTAATTCAGAAATGTTCATGTCATCCTTCCTTTGATGAGTGGTCGATTAGAGAGGCAATATCATGCTAGGCCGCCCGTCCTTTTCCTTCGCAGACTGAAAACTAGCACTTGCATAAATTCGTTGCAGCCAAGCTTGGCAATTTGGATACGCGTCCGTGATATATCCACGTACACTTGCTGATTCCATCGGATAGCTCAAGATCATGTCGGCTATCGTGAGATTATCACCGCCAAACCACTCTTTGGTCGCTAAGTCTTTTTCTGCAAGGGTCAGCAATGCCTCCATGCGCGGTTGGATAAAACCGTCCGTGACCCTGGCTAAGACAGGCCGGATGATCAAGTTGAGGATGGAGGGTACTCGTTTCTGAATGATAAGGAAAATACTCTCCATGAGCATGAGCGGCATGATGGACCCTTGGGCTGTGTGATACCAGAAGAGATGACGTGTGCGGTCAGGTGAGTCTGGGGTTGGGCGTAGTACGTCATTTGGATATCGATCCAGAAGGTAATCCATAATCGCACTGGTTTCGGCCAACGCAAAGTCACCTTCGGTAATGACGGGGGCCGATTTGAGCGGTGAAATTGCCTTGTAATCATCTGGAGCTAGGTGTGTCTTTGGATCGCGGTCGTATTTTTTCAAGGCATACTCGACACCAAGCTCTTCTAAAAGCCAGAGTACTCGGAATGATTGAGAATATTCCAGATGATGAAGCGTAATCAATGTGTAATCCCTTTCATACTCATGTTTACTCAGCCTTACGCAGTACAGACAAAAGCATATCTCTCTCAGGTTCCTCAATTGTCGTTTGCAGACCATCAGGCCAATGAATCTCTAGACGTAGGAGAGTGCTATCCTTTGGTAGACCAAAGTGAACACGGCTGGGGTCGCCCGATAAATAGCCACTGGCCGTACGGATGTCGCGTTGATAGATACCCGTATCCGTATGCAGCGTCATCATGGAGCCAATCGCTTTTATATTTTTACTGCCCGGCCAGGACAAGGCAACTGCCAAGCTGTTCCCTGTACACAGACGATTTTCAAAAAGTTGTGCGGGCGTTCCATAATTGTTGACCACAATATCCAAATCGCCGTCGTTGTCAAGGTCCGCCATGCTCATGCCCCGTCCCCCCGTTGTGGCGTTGAGTTGCCATTCGGGTGCAGGGAGAAACGTTGTTCCCTCTGATTGCTCTCCCTGATTGCGAAAGGCTTGGTTTTCCTCTACCAGCTCAAAATTGGGCATATGGCTAAAGACGGTGGGGTCCACCATGCCGTTGACTGCATAGAGGTCAAGCAACCCATCATTGTCCAAATCACCAAACTTGGCGGACCAGGTCCAGCCCGTCCCATCAACCCCGGCTGGCCCCGCAGATTCCTGAAATTCTCCCGCCTCATCACGGATTTGCAGTACATTCGCCATAATTTGGGGATCGTTGTGGAAGGGGTCATGCATCATGTTTGCCATCAGGGGTTGCCACGCCTCCATTGACTCGTCCACATAAGGCTTCATGTCGGCAGCAAAGAGTTCTATCTCTCCGTCATTGTCAAGGTCGCCTGCGTCAAAACTCATCGTGTTCTGTGTGGTCAAGGCAAATAATTTAGTGTTTTCCCACCCTGTATCTGTCCGTAGCCAGAGAAAATCAGGATGAAAGAAATCATTTCCGACCCAAATATCCAAGCGTTGGTCATCATTTAAATCAATCAGCAGGAGTGCTAGTGCCTGTGCAATCGGTGTTAGCTGGGTTGGCTCAAAATCACCATCGCGATTTTCATAGTACACAACCCCATTGCCTTCACGCAGATTCCGCACGTCTTCCATCTTTTCCTGCTCAATATCATATGCACCCGTCACAAGGTCAAGGTCCGTATCCCCATCCAAATCTGCCCACGCCATTGTATACGCACCATAGACAAATGGCTCTGACTTGACAAAAGTGATATTGCCGTCACTGTTGGTATCACTGCTAGACCGCCCCTCTCCCCCCTGACTTCGCCATAAGGTGGGTGCGGCCATCCGACGATGGGTGAACGCAATATCCATCCAGCCATCCCCATCATAGTCAATGATATTGACTGCGCGCGCATGACCGGAATTGCCATCATCCAACAATTCACGACGAAACTGTAGGTCCCCTTGATTCCATAAAATCGTATTAGGGCCATCCAGATTGGCAAGCACAATGTCGAGCAAACCATCATTGTCCAAATCATCAATCGCAAGCCCACTGCCGTTGCTTTCAAAGAGCGGATTGGCCTGTTCCTCTGTAAACGTGGTGTGGTCAAGGTCATGAGACACAAAAACGTCTTGGCAAGGCGATGACGCAGGCAATAGAGCCGTCTGTGTGGTTTGAATGGAGTCAACGATGGTCGATGCTGGCGGTTGTATGGGTACACAGCCCGTCAGAACGGGGACGATCAAGAAGATGCAGATAGTTACGTAATGCATGATAATAGTTAATAGTTAATAGTTAATAGTTAATAGTTGATAGGCAAAAGTTACACATGGGCAAGACCCACCGCCCTACAAGGATACTGCTGGCTAAATATAAGTGGCGGAATCAAAAAATATTGCCGAAATAAAATGGCATATATATCGGCAAAACAGAAAAAAAGACACAATATTATGCAGGTTGGAAATGATGCAATAAGGCTACATAATAAGTGAATGAACAGATCGTACATCTCTGAAGG
>JBCCFC010000628.1:0-7997 GCA_039029935.1 Chloroflexota bacterium | reverse complement strand
CGCAGAGAATACGGTCACACTCTCAAGCTATGGGACGGCGTTGGCGCAAGCGGAACGATATGAAGAGGCGTTCAAGCAGTTTGAACACTCCTTGCGCATTGACCCTAATGAGATGATTACATTGTTGCTATATGCGCGTGCATTGGAGGGCAACGGGCGTTATCAAGCTGCCATTGACAAGATTTCGCAGATTGATGCCTCTGCCTTAAACAATGACTACCAAGTCTTTCTTTATTCGGTGACGGGTCGTCTGCACTATTTGAACCACAATGAACAAGAGGGATTGAGATACATTGACGGTGCAATTCAACTCTCCTCCAACAGAGTGCGAACACAACTCTACAACGCACGTGGCATCTTAGCATCTACCCCCTATAGTCCAGATGCCATTCAGATTTTGGATGCACTTCTCGAAATCTCACCGTTGCATGGACCCGCCCGACAGCTATGGCGGCTCAATTTGGACAGCAAGACCTATTTTAAGCGCATTGAGCGACCGGATGGTTTATCTCTACAAGATACAGATCAATTGGCGAGTACAATCTATCACAAGATGATCAATGAGATTGTTGTACTCAAGAGTACCCTATACAAAATTAAACGCCAGCATCCAGTATCCAAGGATGAAACTAAATTGTCCTCGGATAGATTACAATCGATTCAGCCCACAAATTTCTGGATCGAGGATATCATAGAGAGAGTCGATGGTATTCTTGTCACCATCCAACAAAAGCGCACCCACGAGGCGCAAAAACGCTGGCAGCTTGCTACAGATGACTACGATGAGTTGATTAATGTCATTGCAGAAACGGCACATGACGTGGCTGATACCGTCAACAATCGTCTCTTTACCATCAAATCCCGTGTACAACGACGACTCAAAATGATTGAACCCGCAGAAACGATACAATCCACGCACTCAGCGCAGGATGTGGCAGCACTGCGCGAGAAATTGATCAAGGTACTCGAACGAATTGAATTAACCGAGAGTATCATGAATGATCTCAAAGACCTGCACCAAGGGGATAAACTTAATACAAGTTCCTTTTCAATCCAAGATGCCTTTAGTCAATGGGCAGCGGTTGACAGCCATCAACATGCAACCCTTGAAATCGATATCCAAAATGCGCAGTCAATTTTTGATGGTGACTTGCCAAAAATTCGCGGTTTTATCAATGAACTGGTGGAGAACAGTGTTCGTCATAACCAAACACAGACCGATCTTTGGATTAGAATCGTCTCAAAAGACAAGAGGAACCCGCTGATTCAAAGCAACACCATCCCGCTCAACCGCCCATACTGGCTGATTCAAGTGAGAGACAATGGTCAGGGTATTTCCAAAGCAAAAAAAGCACTGATCTTTCAGCCGCTGGCATCATCCCCGCTCGCCTCCGACCCAATAGAGAATGGTTCCGCAGTGGTTGAGCAACCAAGTCAGGGAAAAATGACCGATGACAAGACGAAAACCGACGAAGCGAGGTCAATCAACATGCCTCAATCCAACAACGGGCATATAGATAATGGGTCTACTGAAAATGATGCACTGGACAGTGGTGGGCTGGGTTTATTCATTATTCATAAAACATTGCAACTGATGGACGGCTATATTGAAGAAAAGGGGACAGATGGTGCTATGTTTGAAATTGGTATACCCTATACTGAACAACATCAGAACACACAACAAGGAGATAGGACGACATGAATCAATCTGACAACCGCCAAGAGACCGTTCGAGATGCTAGAATTCTTGTCGCAGATGATGACAAAGATGTCATTGAAGAGATTCAAGATTGGCTCAAGATTTATGGATATCAAGAGGTTCAAATTGCCCGCAGCGCATCTGAGTGCATACAGATTTTAGGGAATGATGATGATCACTTTGACGTAATCATTGCCGATATGCGCATGGAACATAGCGACAGTGGGTTTGCCATTTTGGAACATGTGAAGCAAGAGACGATTACCTCGGCAGTGGTCATTTTTACAGCCAACGACACCACGCAAGATTGCCGCCGCGCCTTTCGTGGCGGGGCATGGGATTATATCTCCAAAAATTGGCCTGGGAACATGTTTGACCTATTGCATCAGTCCATGCAAGATGCACTTGCGTATTACACACGTTGGTCCCATCGTGACAATGAAGTGTGGATACGCGAAAACAGAGAAGAGCTACGGATTGAACATGCGGGCAAGTACATTGCCGTGCTCAATCAATCAGTGTTGGAAATCGCCACATCCCATACCGAAATTTACCGTTATCTGGAGGAACGCAAGCTGCCTCGCTATTTGACCGCTATTGAATATATGGAACCCGTCATGCCCTCACTGGTCGCAGACTTGACCGTGCTGGTGGAAGGCCCCACCGATGTGAAATATTTACATGCTGCTGCAAAGATCCTCGGTGAGGAAACGCTGCTTGAACGGGTGCGTATTGACACCATTGGAGATACAACAGGACGCAAAGGCAGCGGATTCAAGGCACTAAACCAAGGCTTTACATTTCTCATGAACAATCCGCTGTTACATCCAAACCCCGTACTCTTCTTGTTTGATCAGGATGTGAAACCCGGCCAACTGCCCAATCAGGGTCAAGACCACGAGACATTGTATATCCGACAGGTTGATGGCTACTCAGAGGATGACAAAGGCATTGAATATCTATTGTCCAAACAGATTTTAGAGGATGGGTTTGAACAAGAATTTATTGAGATTGATCTGGGGCGAGCGACCGCTAGACAGCGCAGACCCACAGAACGCTATATCATCAAAGAGCAAAAGAAAATGGCCTTATGCAATTGGGTGTGCAATGTCCGCCAGAATGAGGCCAACGATTTTGCCCAGTTTCAGCGTCTGTTTGACATGTTCCGTCAACTGTTGCCCGATGAGGTAAAAAAAAAGATCAATTGAGTGATGAAGAACGGTCATTTCTCGAAGAGCTAAAAGCCAAACATGAGAAAAACAGAAGATATCTGCTCCTGCAACTCGCCAACTACCCTGCGGGTGAGCAGCCGTTACAACTGCACAATCAGATTGATGCCGAAGTCGAAGCCATTGAGGGGATTGAGCGTCAACTGACAGTTGGATAGATTAGAGCCGTAGGTCACGCTATTAGCGTGACAATCTGACTTGAGTGCGCTGATCGAGGCTGTCCGGTTCGTAACCGGACCTACGAATGTGTATCCGTGTATCCCCAAATCCGCGCCACAACGCATACGGGCAAGGATGCCCATGCCACTTACGTTTGACACACCCCACAAAAATGCGTCCCCCGTTGCGTCACCACAATACGCGTAATCGGCGTACCACACACCACACATGGCTGTCCTGTCCGCCGGAACACCTTATGATCTTCTTGGAAGTTGCCCTGTTGACCACCGGGACGTGAATAGTTTTGCAGGCTGCTGCCACCCAAGCTGCTGCCACACATGCGAATGGCCTTGTCGAGGACGATGCGCACGGCCTCATGGAGGCGCGCAATCTCGGCCTCGGTCAACGAGTTCCCAGCGCGTTCGGGGTGAATCTTGGACATAAATAGTGCTTCGTCGGCGTAGATGTTGCCAACACCTGCGACGATGGATTGGTTGAGCAGGAGCGCCTTGATGCTGGCTTTGCGCCTGCCCAGTTGCTCGGCAAAGTCGGATACGGTGAAGTCGTCCCCAAGTGGTTCAGGCCCCAGTTTATACACGACAGATTCAGGGTCATCGACCAACCAAAGACGGCCAAACTTGCGTGGGTCACGGTAGTGGAGCATTCGACCGTTGTCCAGGCCAAAGGTAACATGGGTGTGTTTGTCTAGCTCGCTTGCAGATGCCTCGGCGGTGTAGATTTGCAGCTTGCCCGTCATGCGCAAATGAACAATCAGTGTGTTTTGCACACCATCATCAGCGGTTAATCCCAACAGCATATACTTGCCACGACGATTGAAGGCCGTAAACTGTTGGCCTATGATCTCTGTTTCAAATTCACTGTGCGAAGGGGCATCAATAATACGCGGCCAGTGGACAGATGCGGTCATTACGCGGCGATGCAGGAGTTCCGGCTCTAATTCGCGGATATAGGTTTCAACTTCTGGCAATTCTGGCATAGTTTCCCTTGGTTATTAGATTGGTAGGTCGGTATTCTGTAGGTCGGTATTCTGTACACCGACACACCGATACACCCTCACACCGACACACCGCCCTACTGTCGGCTAAAGTCTGGCAATAGTGGGCGATTGTGGATAGTCTCTTCCGCCTCATCGGACATATTAAACAGGTGCTGTTGGTTCAGCAATGGGCGCAGGACACTAACAACGCCAATCAATGTCCCTGTGCTGCTTAGTACGGGTGCAAAAATCATGTGGAGATTAAAAAGCAATGTACCTGCAAGCCCAATAAACCCGGGGATGATACTGAGCATGAGATTGTTGTCCATTTTTGCGTTAAATTCGGCAGCAACATCAAAAATTTGTGTAAATTTACTGAGCGTCCCGTCTAGCAGTATTATTTGCGCTGTGTTTGATATACTCTGTTTGGGAGAGCCAAGAGCAATGGATACATCTGCTTGCTTCATGGCAGGGAAATCGACCATGCCATCCCCCACAAAGCAAACTCGGCTCCCTTCATCTTGCAGTGATTTAACCTTTGTCGATTTTTGCCCCCTGCGCACAGGGGCAAAACACTCTTCCATGCCAATCTCTAAGGCAAATGCACGCAGCGCACGGTGGTTACTGGATGAAATCAAATAGGTTTTGATGTCGCGCTCATTGAGATAGTTAACGATTTCAGCCAACGCCTGCTTATGTTGTTCAGAGACAAACGGTGTCTTTGTGTCTTGCGCGCTATCATGGTCGGACAGGCTTTCGTAATCAAAGGGCAAACACACTTCGTCAAAGATCACCGCATTCACACGATTGAGTACCTCCAAAACGCGCGCATCTTTGATCAGGATACCCTCTTTGAAGGAGCGATTGGTATAGCTCATGACCGTCACAGGGGCCATAATATTCATATGGCGACCCAATGATGTAGACCAAATGCCCAACGCTCGGTTAATGTTGAGTGTCGGGATGGAAAGTAGCCCCAAGAAGAAAATGATGGATGAGGACTGTTCATTGGTTTTATTGCCAAGGTCTTGAAGATAGGCTTTAAACTCAGGTGTCTCTTCCAACACCGCATTGATTTGTGCTGATCCAGTCGCATCCCCAACGGCCTGCGTTTCGACCAATAAACGCCCTGAAAGCAAAGTCGTGTTTGCTAGTACGGAGTCGCCAAGACTGCATAGCACGGGTTGTGCATCGCCTGTTAGCTGCCCCTGTTCCACCCAGCCTTGCCCATGCACCACACGACCATCCACAGGAATCAAGTCCCCTTCTTCAATAATCGCCACATCACCTACTTTGATTTTTTTTGTTGGTGTTTCAATCTCTACATCATTTTTCCAAATCCACGAAAGGCGTGTTGACTGTATAAAGGTTCGATGATTCCATTGTAAAAAATTACGCTCAGTTTGATACAAAATCTGGTATTGCACACAGTCTAGCCAATTATAAAGTGCTGCCATGAAAAAATTGCCAGATAGCAGGGCAACAACCAGCACAGATGCATCGAGGACTGGCTGATTAATCTGATGCTCTTCGGCCAAGCCTCGATAGGCTCCATCCCATATTTTTCGACTGCTATAGAGCAATGGAACAATACTCAGCGCACCTATGCTCAACGTTCCCACAGTGGCACTACTCAATAAACCGGCTGTCGATAGACCCAGTGATAAGGTCGATACACCCAAGGTACGATCTTGCTGTTTGATTTCAAATGGTGATTTTTCAACAATCTGATCAACGGTTTCAATCTGTGGTTTTGATGGCTGTGGCAACCATTCTTGTGCCTGCCAAACATCGCCAAGCCGCTCTGAAATTGATTTATTGGGAGAAAAGTGTTCATACGTTTTTGCGCCTAGATAAGCCGCTCCACCCACAAACAGAAATGTACCGATCATACTCAGAATCCTTTTACTATACGTCACATCGGCCGGGCGGTATTCGTCATGTCGGTATTCGGTATGTCGGTATTCGGTATGTCAGTACTCGGTATGTCAGTACTCGGCTTAACCCACCGACCCACCGACCTACTGACCCACCGACCCACCGACCTACTGACCCACCCGACCCACCGACCCACCGACCCACCGACCCACCAACTCAGTTTACCTTCTTTACAAGATTTTCCGCAAATAAGCATCAATGCCGCGCTCGCGTTGCCAATGTTGTGGATAGCCAAGTGAAACCTCTTCAAAGCGAACGTTGTCAATAATTTTTGTTGAGCGCATATGCAAATGACCAGAGATGGCAACGGCAATGGGATAACGTTTATGCCAATCCTCGGTTCGCTTTGTGCCACACCACACCGAAAAACGAGGAATCCGCCGCAGGTTGATTAATTCCTCTCGTAGCGGGTAATGATTAATCAGAATCAGTTTTAAATTTGAGACATCTTGATGTGCCGCCAATGCCTCGTCAATGCGTTGTTCGGTATACGCACAACGTGCGGCACACCATTCACTACGAGACGCATAGGGGTCTGGGTGCAGCACAACCTCGTCGGCACAGACCACGTCTGTTTCCGCAGCCCAATCCAATGCCTCTTTTGCGTTGGTAATGTGTGGTGGAGAAAAGCTATAGTCATAGAGCGAAAATGTGGGAACCAATAAATAATGCTGTGTCTCCGCGGCGATTCCCGATGTCGGGTCTAGGGTTTCAGGGGCCATGTTCTCTGGAGCTATGTTCTCAGGGGCCATGTTCTCAGGGGCCATGTTCTTCGTACCCGGCCAAAGCATGTAAGGGTCTTCGGGTGTCAACACATTAAAATAGCGGCAGATTTCCACCACCTGTCGATATTTGGCATCACCACGCAGACTCTTTCGCGGCGATTTCGTTGATATCGTATTAGATGCATCCTGTGTCTTTGGGGTTGGCATTGTCCATAGATCATGGTTCCCCGGCACCCAAATAAGCTGTTTAAAGTGGTTGTTCAGCTTGTTCAAGGCATGAATTAAGTGTGCATCGGTTTCGCCAATATCCCCAGCAATAATCAGCCAATCTTCTGGATAATTGCCAATCGTTGCCAAAGCTTCACGGTTTGCTTTATGCCCTAGATGTAAGTCGCTGATAGCGTATAGATTCAATGTTTGTTACTCACTTTCATGTGGCTCATAGGTTGGTCTTATCGTGCTGGTTGGTCAATAAACGCTCTAACTGCTCCATATACAAATCCATATGATGAGCCATTTGTGAACCAAGTTGTGTCTCTAGCTGCACCGACAATTTAGTTTCCAGTTCTTCAACACGTTGGTGTAAGGCTTGGACATCAGACTGGAGGGCTTGAATTAACACCATGGTATCACTATCTTCATCGTCTACAAACCACGATGCAATCAAACCGCTAAACGTGCCAAAAAGACCGACCCCACAGAGCATTAATATGGCAGCAATGATACGCCCCTCGGTTGTTGTCGGGTATATATCTCCATAGCCGACCGTTGTAATGGTCACAAATGACCACCACAAGGCATCGCTGGCATTGGTAATGTTACTTGTTGCGCTCTGCTCAAAGGACAAGATCATAATCGACGCACATAGAATTAGCAAAATAGCAAGGAGTGTTACCGTTGCAAAGGAACTCTTTGCGCGATGTCGAAATATATAAGGAGCGATTATACGCAGCGAGCGCACTGTCCGCAATAGACGCAAGATGCGTATAACGCGCACCATACGACCGTATCGAAACATATCCAGTGTGGGAATGCTTGAAAGCAGGTCTATCCATCCCCACTTCAAAAATTGTAGCTTATTCTCTGCACGACTTAAGCGGATGAAGAAATCTGCCAAAAAAACAAGACAGATGATATTATCAACCGCAATTAAAATGTTGAGCACATCTTCTGATAAGTTGAAGGTGACTTCAACAAAGAGTGCAAGTAACACATACACTGACAAAATTAGAATCATGACATCAAATGGG
>JBCCFC010000627.1:0-8009 GCA_039029935.1 Chloroflexota bacterium | reverse complement strand
ATTTAATATATATTCCAAACTCGATACGATAAATCGTTTATAGACATTCCAGCCTGGTTGATTTGTCTAAACGGCCATGTGCATATGTTCTTGAATAGGCAAGTACAAACCCGTATCACAGGTTGGTTACCTGTGGCACAGGTAACCAACCTGCGATGCTGTTGCCCTTTGTCCTTTTTGCCCTTGTAGCAAACGACTTCACTCAAATGTTGATGAATTGAGTTCCTTGTACTGATTCCCATTCTGGCTTACCGTATGTCAGGTATGTAAAGGGTACACTAAAAAGGCGGTGATTTGTTTGTTGACAAATCACCGCCTCTTTTATTTTTCAAAATGCTGAACACATGATTGAGGATTTCGTCTTCATTCCAAAGCTCAACACGTCACCGAACCTCCTATTGACTCTGCCACACACCGAATGACCGCCCCTATCAAGGTCTTCCAACTCCTGGCCTTTCTCCCAATAAGTTTGCTCGACGCCTTTGACCCCACACTCTTCATCCTCTTTCTGACCATTACAAATAATCATAGAAAGCGAGTATCAAGTTAAAAAGAGGGGATGAAATCATACGCAGACGTGTGATTTCATCCCCTCTTTTTGTGTATCGGCGATTTCGTTATCTGCGGACAGCGATAACCAACGTCTTGTCATCATCCGTCCGTTGGTTGACTCGTGCCGAATCAAAAAAATCAGCCAACTGCGTCTGTGCGGTTGCGAATGCGTCATCATCATCATCAACGCTCTGTACAAACTTAAAGAGCGGCTCAAAGAAGGGTTGATGCGGACGATTCTTTGCAATGTTCATGGCAAGGGGCAACAACCCATCGGTTAACAATGCAATTGCCTCATATTGCCCAAAATGGATGTCGATGGTGACATGCTCGGTAAAGGTGGGTTGTGTTAAAAAGTAGGTGCTATTGGCATATTCGCCTCGCTGAGGCTGGCAGAGACTGACCAATTCTGTTTGTTGTGTAGAATCAGAGTGAGCAATAGTTTCTGCAATCATTGTTGCCTCATCTTCATCCATATTTTGTTCAATCACAACGTTTCGCTCTGCCACCACTGCCCCATCACCAATCATGCCCGTTACCACAGCCTCTGCCGTCACAATCGTCATCACCAACGTCGTGTGATAATCACGAATCGAATGCTGTTGTATCTTGGCATGGGCATCAATGGCATCATGGCTGGCCTGAAATGCATCTTGCATTAGTTTTTCGACAGCATCCTTCCAGCAAGAGCTTCGCCAATCGGCATCATCTGCCCGTATGCTTCTTTCTGGAAGAGGGGCAGCCAACCCCTCAACAGCTTCGGCAATGCTCGACACAGCCACATCCACTGCTATCATCGCCCCTTCATGTGCATAGGCTGCACTACCAGCACCATCAGCAACAGCCATAATCAGAACAGAACCCAACTCACCCGCCTCTAACTGAAGCACCAAATGCGCATCATGGCAAGGCTTACCCGATTTCGCATGACTCGTCCCCGCAACAGAAGCACCCAAAACGGTCCACTCAAATTTATGGTTCATGAAACACCATCACACCCCAACACCATCACACCCCAACACCATCACACCCCAACACCATCACACCCCAACACCATCACACCCCAACACCATCACACTATCACACCTCAGCCCACCCCGGCGGCGCAAGCGGCACCTGATCCCCCACCTGTGAATGCGAAACCGAGCGTAGACTTTCCGACAGCCACACAAACATCTCTTGAAAGTGCAAGCCCTGTAGTTTAACAGCCTGTCGTGTTGAAATTTGGTTCAGTGTGTTCATATTGGCCTTTTGTACACCGACGGCAAAAAAGGCCACCGACTTACTCGCTTCGGCCTCCTGGACACGCGCCGCCGCCGTTTTCCATTCATCGGTTGGTGAACCATCGGTAATCAGGAAGATCCAAGGACGATAGTAGGACACGCCATTGCTACGATAAATCTCCTTGCGTCGTTGGATCATGTCCAACCCCAAGTTGATGGCCTCGCCCATGGGTGTACTGCCCGATGTTGTCACGGGTTCCAGTTCAAGCTGGTTGGCGGTGATAAAATCCTGATGGAGGTTGACGCGCCCGCCAAAGGTGACAACCGCCAGTTCCACACGCATAGAGGCCAAATCATCCGCCTGTAATGCCGTCTGCAACTCGACCAAGCCCTCATTTAGCTGGCGGATGGGCGCACCCGACATCGATGCCGATACATCCAACAACAACACACAGGCACAGCGTGATTCCGGGTTACTGTCATCAAATTCAATTTCTTCAAGATAGTGCAGGTCAGCCACGCTTTTCTCCTTTTTAGTTTACTATAAACTATATGAATAACGCTGTTTCCAAAAAAAACACCTAAAAAGATACCCCATCCAAGTTGTTTGACCACCCAATGTCGTGTTCCCGACACAGTTCCAGCGCATCCTCGGTAAACCCGCCTAATGACAAAAATCCCACCAACACCACCTTCTCTGGATGTTGCCGTCGATAAAGCGCAACTTTCTCCAAAAACTCGTTGACATACTCGGTCCCCGATTTACGCTTCTCTTTTTTCACCTCAACCAAAAGAATACGCTCATCGGTCGTCTTCGCCACAATATCCAACTCACGGTTCAGCCCATCCTCGCGTTGAATGTAGACACGAGTGCGCACATCGTCCATATTCAGCCGCGTGTCATAGGGTTCGCCAGTCGGCACGTCATTGAAGAACGCGCGCAACTTAAAGCGTTTACGGGTCCTCATCTGCGTAGCAAGATAATGTTCTGCCGTTTTGCCCACAAGGTCGTTGTATTTATTTTGGATCGAACGGCGTTTGGCTTCGGATTGGGCTAGTTTCTTTTCAAAGTCAGCGCGTAAATCAGGTTTAAATTCTTTGATTTCCTCTTCAAAATAATGACGTAGAATCAAATTGAGCGTCCCATCCTGTAGACCTTGAAACTTGTCATTGAACGGATTTTCTTGAATCAAATCGCTCTTTGCCAGCACAATCAGCTTTTCATAGAGGCGATTTTCATCCTCGTCCAGATAGAGTGCCTCTTTGAGTTGTTTGGGTGTCCATGTGCGATCATTGTGTTTACTGAGATGGAGCAGCATTTGCTTGCCATAGCGTTCATTGATACGCTTGACAGTCCCCTGGATATACTCATACCATGTCCCTGCCAGCTCAGAGGTTGGCGTTTGAACTTCATAGTCTACCGTAGCTGTCACACTATCTGGGTCGGTTAAATCTTTTTCCGCGTAATCGCTTTGAATGACACAGGAAATAAAGAAGGGATCATAGCCACAAAGGTCGTTGATATTATAGGCCGTTTCATTTGTGATGGGGACGTTGAAGACCTCGGCATATTGGTAAACCGCGTCTAGCCCTTCACCCTCTTCCAGATAGGGCGAGATAAAGCGTCGACTCAGCCGGCCTGCTTTGAGATGACGATGCATGATTTCCTGCATCCAACCTATATAGGAACCAGCCACCAACATCGGTGCGATCTTTGATTCGGAGACATGGTGAAAACTACCTGGCATGGTGGTATTTGGGGAAGTTTCGGTTGCTTTATCCATATAGATGTTGGTTGAGAGATATTGAAATTCATCAATCATCACCACAAAACGTTGCTTTTGGACGGATGCCATGCGGTGGGGTGCATGATAAGCTAGCTCCCACATCAAACCAGACCGCTCCCTTCCTTCTTCATATATCATTTGCTCTGTCGTACCAATTAATGATGAATTATTTAGCTCTACACCAGATGCCAAAATTTGTTCTAATGTTAATGGGTCCTGATCCACTAACTCTGGATTCCGTGTTAAAAAAGAAATATACTGTGTGGCAAACGTGCGGTAATAAAGCGAGGCAAAATCCTGATGCCAAATCCTTGATTCGGGAATGCTAATATAAAAGGGGATCACCTTGTCATTGGCAGACCAAAGCTCGTTAAAGATACGTTGTAGGATGGCCGTTTTGCCACTTTTGCGGCGTCCTAACAAGGCGCGCGATTTAGACAATCTGTCTGGAATGCGAGCAATCCATTCATGTAATTCCTTAAACTCTTTTTCTCGGCCAACCAGTAGCGATGGATCACCAATTCTTTCTGCTAATGGATATTGTAACTGCATAAACGCCCCTCCCAATCTGACATCAACTGACATCCTTTAATCTGCCAACAACTCGTCTGATAACGTACCTTCGCAGATTTTTGAAACCGCCCCTGTCATCAATACATTCCAATCCGGTGTAATCTTAATCTCAATTGTACCACCAGAACAATGAACAGAGATGTGAGCGTCACACAGTTCAAGTCGATGGGCGACTGCGGCAGCGGCACAGCTACTGCTGCCCGACGCCAGTGTATAGCCAGCCCCGCGCTCCCATATCTCAATCTGAATATTGTTGCGATCCAATACACGCATAAACTGGACATTGGTCTTGTTGGGGAAGCGTGGGGCACATTCAATCAGCGGACCCCATTTAAATGTGTACTCTCGCAGGGCATCCCGTTTTTCCTGAGCGGAGATGTCGCCCAGAAAGGACGCCCACTCATCGGCCAAGATCACACAGTGGGGGTTGCCGATGGTGGCGGCGCAATAGCGGAAGGTGTGTCCACTGATGGCGAGCGTTTCATTCAAAACCTCACGCGGCCCCCCTTTAACGGGAATCTGTGTACTATCAAAGCTGATCTGCCCCATCTCGATGGAGACTTGCTTACCGTTATCCAATATGGTCGCCGTCACCAGCCCACCAGGTGACATAATTGTAAACGGCTTGTCTTGCACCAGCCCCTCATCCCAGAGATAGCGCGCAAAGATGCGTAGTCCATTGCCACTCTTTTCAAACTCGCTGCCGTCGGGATTGAACAGACACAGGCCAAATTGGGCATCATTGTCAGGCAGCGGACCCCATAAAATGCCATCGGAACCGACGCCATAGTGACGGTTGCAGATGCGTTGAATTTGTTCCAATGTTGGCGGTTCCGCGTGGTTGATTGGTGGCATCACGATATAGTCATTGCCGAGTGCTTGATATTTGATGAATTTCATAATGGTTTTACTACGCAAAGAAGAGGGGCTGGTTATGATAACCAACCCCTCTTTCAATCCGAATCCTATTTTAGAAGATTAACACTTTTTGATATGACTGACAATATTCTTTCAGTCATTTGTGTTTGTTTACTGGAAAACCAGTGGCAAGTGCATCAAGTATTCTGTCTGTGAACCTGTGCCTGGGTCATCCGCAGTAACATCTGACATGGCTTCAATCGTGACTGGCACATCTTCTGTTACACCGAGTACGCTTTCACCCATTGTTGTGCTGAATGAGGCGGCTGGTGTCTGCGAGAAACGAATCGCTGTGCCTGCGCTGATGTCACCAATGATGTCAAAGGTGATGGTGGCAATTTGGCCGTTTGGCAGTGTTGCGATTGGCAGTGAGTAATCCATGACCAGCAGGTCAAGTTCACCATCTTCATCGCTGGCATCGTAGGTTGCACTTGGGCGGAAGGCGGCTGGGACGTTGAACGTTACACCGTCAGCATTGCCATCCAAGTCGGCATCTTCACCATTAAAGCTCAGAACTGTTGCATCATAATCAATCGAGAAGGCGACTGCACTGATGTCTACCTCGCTGTTGTCAAAGTTGACTGGTACAATCAGTTGATTGTTCACAATCTGCATGGCTGCGGTATCCATATCCAGCACTGGCAGTGAACCTGTCTGGCGAACAATGGCTCGACCGGAGCGGCTCACATCGACACTGGCTGCGCTAACACTGGCTGCGCTAACACTGGCTGCGGCTACTGCGCCACCACATTCGCCACCGAAGATAATCAGTGCCATACAAGAGTAGTCAGCACCGTCAACTGAGCTATCATCATTGGCATCGGCCAGTGGTGTACCAGCGTAAGAACCACCAGGTGTATTTGCTGGGTCCGTACCATCACCGTCAAAGATTTCGTAGGTCAGACAAATCATGTCCGCAACATCGACTGTGCCATCGCCGTTACAATCACCGTAGGCAGGTGCATTTGGCATAATCACGACTGAACCGTCACTGGTTGTGGCTGCTGCTGCCATACCGTTGGTTGAGCCAAAGGAGGCGGCTGGGTCGCTTGAGAATACAATTGGGGCAACCATTGGTGTGTCATCACTTGGCGCACAAGTTGTCGAGAAGGTCATGGTCATGACTAAGCCATCTGGCATGGCTGTCAATGGTGCAACTTGGTCAAAGATAGAGATGTCAATCTCGCCGTCGGTATCACTGGCGTCAAACATGGCACTGGTGATATAGAGTCCTGGTACGTTGAATGCAATTGCGTCAGGAATACCATCTTCATCGCGGTCTGTTGCATCCATTACCAAACAATTTTCATCGTAATCTACCGAGAAGGCCATTGACGCAATGCCGTCTGTGCCATTGGTCAGAGAAACAGGAACCTGTACAAATTCGCCTACATTGACCGTAACATCATCCGCAATATCAAGCAAGCCATCGGTTGGTGTTGGTTCAGAACCTTCACAAGCCAATGCATTGTTAATGTTCAAGCGTCCACCGCTTAGTGTGCGGCCATTCATGGCGGAAGTTGGGTCAACAGAGTCGAGCAAGCAATCTTTTACCTGCGCTGCGGACCAGCTTGGATTGTGCTGCCAGAGCAATGCGGCTGCGCCTGCGACATGTGGTGTCGCCATTGATGTACCGTTGAAAGAAGAGTAGCCATTGCCACGCACTGTACTCAGAATACTAGAGCCAGGTGCGCCCAAGTCAACAGTGGTTGCGCCATAGCTAGAGAAAGAGGAGCGGTTATCATTGCGGTCCGTTGCTGCGACTGCAATCACATTGGGGACATCATAGCTTGCGGGATAGGTAGGTGTGTTGTCATTGTTATTGTTGTCGTTACCTGCGGCGGCGATAAAGAGAACGCCTGCATCATTCGCTGCTTGAATCGAATCTTCCATCGCCTGACTGAAACAGCCACCCGGTCCACAGCCCCAACTGTTATTGGTCATGTTTGCACCCATCATGGTAGCGTAGTCAATCGCTCGAATTGCATTTGATGTTGATCCAGAACCGCTGCTGCTCAAGAATTTGAGCGCCATAATTTGGGCTGACCAGTTGACACCAACAACGCCTATGCTGTTGTTGCCCTCGGCTGCAATCGTGCCTGCAACGTGTGTACCATGATTGTGGTCATCAATTGGGTCGCCGTCGTTATTTACCCAGTCATAGCCATGAATATCATCAACATAGCCATTACCATCATCATCAATGCCGTTACCAGCGATTTCGCCAGGGTTGGTCCACATGACATTGGCAAGGTCTGGATGGGTGTAGTCAACACCTGTATCAATCACCGCAACAACCATTGTTGAATCCGTGAGCGTATCCCACGCCTCTGGTGCATCAATATCAGCATCATTGGTTCCACCGGATTGTCCCGTATTGTTTAATCCCCATAGTTCGGCAAAACGAGCATCATTGGGTGTGGTCGCCAGTGCTGAATTGAGTGCGCTGGCACTGATAAGTCCACTTTCGCCGATTTCATCATCAGGCACTGTGAGTTCGTAATCAAGCCCAATGTAGTCGATGCGAGCATCATTGGCGTAGAGTACACTGGCATCGTTCACGCTGACCCCGCTGACCAACCAAACTTGGATACCGCTAACTTCTGAAACATAGTCCAATGTTGCGCCCATTTCGGCCATCAGCGCATCAATCTCAGCTTGCGACAGGTCTTCGCTGACCTTGACAATAATTTTTTCCTGTGAGTACGGCACCATCTGTGCATTGGCATTCACATAGAGCATGAAAAAGAGAATCATGGCTGTGCAAAAGGCCGTGAGTATGGTGCTTGCACTCATGCGGCTGTGATGTTCTAGCGTTCGTTCATGTAGTGATTTGTTGTTCTGTGTCATCATCATTGTCTCCTGAATATGATTGTGTTGGCCTGTGTACGTCTATCTTATTCACGATAGGCATAACACTTATTGGTGTTGAAATTAATTTTTAACTATATTTTCT
>JBCCFC010000626.1:0-8017 GCA_039029935.1 Chloroflexota bacterium | reverse complement strand
CAATATCGTCAGGATCACCCTTGATTGCATTCGGTCGATAGACCAAATTTTGTAGTTTATCAGCTTTTTTCGATTTCTCAACCCGCTCCACTTTGGCGACATCATCCACGGGAACAAGTCGCAATCTCCGCCCCTTGATGTTAATTTCAAGCGGAATGCCCGTTGTCAGAATTTCTTCGATAATTGTGAAAAAATTGCGATAAAGTTCATTCACGGTAATTGCTTTCATCGTTTACCTCCCAGAACGGGCAAGGATGCCGATACCACATTTTATATCATCCCTTCTGTCTTTGCCAACCCGCTCGTAATTGAACTTCATCAACATGACATGAAATGCGATTACAAAAAGTTGTCTACAATACACAGACAAAGATGACAGGCTATTTATCCTTGAAAATTTGGAGGTCATCTTCAAATTTTCAAGGATAAATAGACCAATAATAATAACTACAGATAAACTCAATTGTGTTCATCTGTAGTTATTTGTGGTAAAAAATGTATTGTTTGACTATATTAAGTCTGGATTATAGAACAATGGTTGTTCTTTGGTGGGCAGTTCAATCCAGAATGTGGTGCCTTGTCCTAAGCCATCGCTATGGACACCAACCTGCCCACCATGTGCCTGTACAATTGCCTGGACAATCGCCAGCCCTAGTCCCGTACCGCCAGATTCGCGGTCGCGGGCTTCGTTGAAGCGGTAGAAGCGGTCAAAGATGCGTTTGAGGTGTTGGGGGGCAATGCCGTCCCCTGTGTCTTGTACGGTTAATCGTAGGATCGTATCACCAATATCGTTGACGGTTGCTTGGCCGCTGACCATGACTGTGCCGTCAGCATCGCTGTGACGGACTGCATTTGCCAGTAGGTTGTTAAGTACTTGCTTGAAGCGTGTGACATCTATGTTCACAGAAGGTAAGTCGGCAGGGAATGTAACGGCCATGTGGACTTCTTCGGCCTCCGCAAATGGCGCAAAGTTTTCGACCACCTCATGTACAACCGATGCCAGATTGGTTGATTGGAAGTTGAGTGGTAGCTGTCCGGCCTCTGCCTGTGCCACTTCGCGCAGATCATTGACAAGGCGATTGAGCAGTCGTGTCTGTGTGTAAAGTCGTGCAATTTCACGTTTATCCAGCGGGTAGACATCATCGAGAATGGCACGCAGATTGCCTTGGAGAACACTTAGCGGTGTACGCAGTTCATGGGCGACATCGGCCACCAGATTGCGACGCAGTTTCTCTGCTTCTTCGAGGCTTGTCATCATCTCGTTAAAGGCGACGCCGACCTCCTGCATCTCTTGACTACCTTCAATCTGAACACGCTGACTCATGTCACCACCAGCAATGGCACGGGCTGCGGTAGAGAGACGCTGTAAAGGTGAGGTGAGTCCGCGACTGGCAAAAACGGCAACAAGGATGCCACCGCTGCCGCCGATGAGGGCGATAATGAGCAGGAGCCAACTCAAATTCTCCAGGACCGTTCGGCCTGGCGTTGCGTCACCTGGCCCCAACACAATCCCAAAGGGTGGCCCAGGCGGTCCCAGTGGACCAGGGGGACGCCGATTTGCCCTTTCGGTATTGGTGGCATTGTTATCTAGTAGACGGGCATTGCTTAGTTCGGCGCGAATATTGGGGCGGACAACCAAATGCGCAATGGTTTTGCCATCGACTTCAATACGGCGTCGAAAGCGCGCCTCGTCCGCTGAAATATCGCGGTTGCGCCATTGCGGTGGATAGACGATGTTATCATCTTCATCGACCAAAATCAGCAATGGACGGGGGCCGGGCCAGAGGAATGTCATGGCCTGCGCGCCTTCCATCAATGAATCGACATCATCCCAGTTTTTATTGCGCTTGTAGTGTCGTCCCAAGTGGTCGGCCAAGTCATTAAACCCACGTCGATACTCAGTCAACGCCGAGTTAATCACACGTTCATTGACCAACAGGCGCGCACCAACAAGGACAATCAATGCACTAAGCAGCACAAAGCCAACAAATATTAAACTAAGTCGTACCCATAGTCGATTCATAATTTTTAGCTAACATTTAATAGTTAATAGTTAATAGTTAATAGTTAATAACACTATCACACTATGACACTATCACACTATCACACTATCACACTATCACACCTTGTCATCCTGCAAACCGATAGCCCACGCCATACACGGTCAATATATACTCGGGCTTCTTCGGGTCGGCTTCGATCTTGCGGCGTAGGTTTTTGATGTGTGTGTCTAGGGTGCGTTCCATGCCGATATATTCGTAGCCGAGTGCTTGCTCGATCAGGTCGATGCGTGCAAAAACGTAGCCTGGATTTTCCATTAAGAGTTGTAGCAGCTTGTATTCTGTCTGGGTCAACTCTAGCTCAGTGCCGCTGTTGGTCACACGCTGTTGGGAAGTATCCAAACGTAACGTCCCTGCTTGCAATACTTGTGAGCGTCTAACAGTTACTGCCTCATCTGGATTGGCATTGGGTAAGCGGCGCAGCACTGTCTTGGCGCGTGCGACGACTTCACGTGGATTGAAGGGTTTGGGCAGATAGTCATCCGCACCCATCTCCAGCCCGACGATACGATCTGTCTCGTCGACCCGCGCTGTCAACATGATGATAAAGAGGTCGGCAATGCGCGGCGTGGAGCGTACCCGTTTTGTGACCTCCCAGCCATCCATCTCCGGCATCATCAAATCCAACACCACCAAGTCGAGGTCTTCGTGCTGGATGATGGTCCATGCATCGGCTCCATTATAGGCGGTTAATACCTCATACTCTGCTTTTTCTAGATATTGACGAACGAGACGTGCAATTTCGCGGTCGTCGTCAACGACAAGAATTCTTTGTTTCTTACTCATTTGATGTATAAAATGTAACGTGTATTTTTATTTACGAAATCATGTTGATGGCAACAGTTGTGGCATAGATAAACTGCGAATCCCTAACTGTAGATACCAAGGCTCAGGCGTAACATAGGTCAGATAATCGGTGGATACGGGTTCACGCTGATCGACATTATCCCATAAAACACGCGGTAACGATTGGGGGATGTCCAGGTAATCGCCTGGAAGAGGCGGCCAACTTGTATCCATCACCCCTATCAGCAGAGAATCGACTTGTGCATCCCTTGATTGCACCTTGGGAATCGTAACCTTGAAGGCAATTCCATCTTCGGTTTTGGCAAAGGCATCATGTAAGTCCACCTGTCCAGCCCGAACCTTGGCAAATCGTTGCGGTGACACTGAAACATAGAGCCACGTATCCTCTTGCTCTGTCTCATCAATCCATACAGCCAAATAGATATGATCGGCTTGATTTTTTGCCGCAAAGAGAACGGGCATATTATAAAATTCATAAATCTCAAAGATTCGGAGTTTACCCAAACTTGTATTCACAGGTAATATATTCATCATGATACTTCCACCTTGACTTTCCTTACACCCAACCCTATTAAACGCCCGGGTAAATCACGCACAATCGGAATCCTGGGCATGAGTTGCGCAAACGCTGGCAACTCAAAGGGTTGGTCCCAACGCAAACTCGGTTGAATCAATCGCCGTTGCCCCTGTGCCTGCACAAATTGGATCACCTTGGTGGGCCATTCACGCTGTTTTTGTACCTCGGCCAAATGCGCTGTGGTCAGTGAGCCTTGCAGTAGGGGGTGGCTCAACACATTGGCGGCAACAATGGCATCTTGAATCGCATAGTTGATGCCCACGCCGCCCAACGGTGTCATCACATGGGCGGCGTCGCCAATAAACAGCAGGCCATCCTGATACCATTGCTTGAGACGGCTCCCTTGCACTTGAAGGTAGGCAATCTTGCGCCATTCGTCGAGATGGTCATAGATACGTTCGGTAAAGGCAGGAATATCTTCCGATAATGTTTGTTGGAATGCCTCAATGCCCGCTTCTCGGAGGGACCTATATGTGCCATGCGGAATAACAAGGGCGAGTTGCCAGTGGTCCTCGCGTTCAATGACGACGATGGGCAGGCGTTGTCCAGTCGCAAGCCCTGCACCGCCCTTGTAGGGATCATTGTCAATTTTGGGGACACGAAACCAGAGTACATCCAGTGGGTCCATGAGTGGTATTGGCTCTAGCCCTGCCGCTTTGCGGATACGAGAGGCACGTCCATCAGCGGCAATTGTCAGCGTTGCACGTATCTCGCCCCATGTTCTATCACCTGTGATTGTTCGATAACGCACCCCTTTGATGACACCATCCTCTTGAATCAACTCTTGAGCATTGGCCCCCATCAACAATTCATAGTGGGCATATTGTGCGGACTCTTTGGCAAAAAAATCAAGAAACGTGGTTTGTGCCATGACGGTGACATAGGGGTGGTTGGTCTTGAGCCGAGAAAAATCGACAAGGGGAATTCTTTGGCCTTGTGTCGAGCCAACAAACATCTGGGTCATTTTATGGTGCGGTAGCTGGAACAATCTATCGGCCAACTCTAATTCTTCCATGTTGTCCATGATCGAGGCATGGATGGTATCGCCACGAAAGTCACGGTCAAAGTCCTTCTGCGCTTCCAATACAGTGACTGAGATGCCCTGTCGAGCAAACATGTAGCCAAGGACCATACCCGCTGGCCCACCACCCACAATGCAGACTGTGGGATTGTGATGATGGGTGATTGTATGATCTGTTGTTGATTTTGTTGCCATCTTCCACCGCCTTTGGTTAGAGTTGTTTGTAGCACTGCTGTTGCGTTCGCTTTTTAGAGAATCGCTACGTTTAGTTTACTGCTTTGGTGGTATTCTGGCAACTCTTAAAACCTTGCTAAATTTGATTCATATGTGCTATTATGGGTGTATACATTTCACCTTAAATATAAATCAGTAGATTGGTTCAATTTATGCCAAGACGAGACCGTATTCATAAACATATCAAAAATGCGTTAACCAATGATGACTGGACAATCACAGCAGATCCTTATCATATCCGCTTTGAGGATAAAACTTTAGAAGCAGATATGAAAGCCGATAAGTTCATTGCTGTTACTCGCCAAAACATCAGTATTGTTATTGAGGTCAAGAGTTTCCTTCAAACATCTTTTATTCATGAATTTCTTGAAGCCTGTGGTCAATATCAAGGCTATCGAATACTAATGGGTGAAATGGGAGAGACAAATAAACTGTATATGGCCCTTGGGAATGATGTCTATGAACGTGAATTTAGCAGCGCAACTGTCCAACTTTTAATTAAGCGTATAGGCATCCATCTGCTTATTGTAGATACAAAAGAGGAGGTTATTGTCCAATGGATAGAACAGAACGAATAGGGGAGTATCGAAAAGTTATCAAATCTATTTTACATGAGTATACTCGTCCATTTGTGCAGCAATCCGACGGCGTAGATGTTGTCGCTGTTTGTGATGAAAATACAGATACATATTCCGTTATTAATGTTGGCTGGACAGGGGAGCGGCGTACCAATCTAACGGCTGTACTCATGCGGATTGTCAACGGTCAAATTTGGGTTGAATCCGATAACACAATGTATCGATTTGTCGATGAACTTCTCGCTCATGGCATCAAACACGATGAGATCGTGATTGGGTTTCACACGCCTAGAATGCGCCAATATACTGACTTTGCTGTTGCATAAAAATACGCCAAGGTCACAGTGATTTTCACGCTATTCCACTGCAACCTTGGCGCATTGATCAACAAACTGGCTCAAGTTTAAGCGTTCTGGCTCACCAGCGGGATAAAGATACGCACAGGCAGTTGCTGGTCCACACGAGAGGCTGTACCTGTGCCATCGTCATTGGCGGTGTCATCCGCAGGTGTCGCGTCATCCGCAGGTGTTGTGTCATCGCTGCTGTTATCTGAGTTGCTATCTGAACCACTGTGCCAGCCATGCCCATTACAGCCAAAGCCAAACATGCCATTTTCCAAGTTGGCAATGATGGTATCCGCTTCTTCCTGTGTCAATTCACCATCCGTAACCGCTTGGTTGGCCGCTTCAATCAACGCCGTTTGCAGAGCCGCTTCATACTGCTCGGTGGTCATGCCCTGGGCTTCGATAATCTCACTCATGCTTTGCCCAGAATCCTTGGCCGCTTCCAACTCCTCAACGGTCATGCCCAATGCGCCAGCAATAATTGCACGTTTTTCATCGCGGGAAAGCCAGCGTGAGCCACTGTTGCCATGATGATTGCCAAAACCAAAGTTGCCGCTTTCGATGTTGGCGATGATAGTGTCCGCTTGTTCCTGCGTCAGTTCACCGTCCGTAACCGCTTGGTTGGCGGCGGCAATCAACCCTGCCTGTAATGCTGCTTCATATTCTTCGGTCGTCAACCCCTGTGCCGTGATAATCTCTTCCATGCTCTGCCCAGCATCTTTGGCCGCCTGCAATTCCTCAACGGTCATATTGAGCGCACCCGCTTTAATTGCTTTCTTCTCATCACGGCTCAACCAGCGACTGCCATGCCCACGCCCATCAGCGGCGTCTACCTCATTGGGAACACTCTGCGCAGAGGCAACCGATGTCACGGCGAAAATACCTGCACTGGCGACCATGAGTGCTAAAATTAATAATGTGCTCAATTTCTTCATCATAAACTCCTTTTTTCTAATTAATACCTATTATATCAATCTGTTTCTCTTGATCGATATGTATATCGAGTATAATCGCTGGATGTAAGCGAAATATGGAGAAGTTGTAAAAATCTTATTTTATAAAATTACCTCTTGACAAAGAACTGATGTTCAGTTATGCTTAACCTCATGGTTAATGATTCCAATGCACAAACAAGCCAAATAAATACTGACCAAACAAATATAGACACCGTTTTCTTTGCGCTGACAAGTCCCATCCGGCGCGAAATTATCAACATTCTAAGCCAAGGGTCAACAACGGTAGCTGTCTTGGCCGAACACTTTACGATTTCGCCACCTGCAATCTCAAAACATTTGCGTGTCTTAGAACGGGCTGGGCTGCTTCGTCAGGAGAAGCAGGGGCGTGTCCGTGAGTGTCATCTCATCACCAATCCGTTACAGGAGGCGTCGGCATGGCTGGACCAGTATGAACATTTTTGGCACGCACGCTTTGATGCATTGGATGCGCTCTTGGCGGAGCAGAATAAGACTCAATCAACAGGGTATCAACAAACACAAGTAGAGGACAATCAATATGAGTGAATCAACTGTAAAGACACCAACATCGGTGCAAATGCGACGTGTGTTTAACACATCACCAGCCGCTCTCTTTCAAGCATGGACTGACCCACAGTTATTGGCGCAGTGGTTCCATCCCACAGCCCAACATGCATCCAGTGTGCCTATCCTAGAGCTACATGAGGGTGGTCGCTATCAGATTGTGATGCACGCTGGAGAGAACGATCATACGGTTGGCGGTGTCTATCAAACCGTAGAGCCGTCAAAAAAATTGGTCTTTACATGGCAGTGGGGACACGAGCCGGAAATTGCCGAAATGTTGGTCACGGTTGAGTTTAACGCACTTGAAGACAACAAAACCGAATTGGTACTTCTCCATGAACGCTTCCCTCATGAAGAGGAACGTGATAGCCATGAATGGGGTTGGAATGGCACGTTTGAACAGTTAGAAGCCTTTATTGAATAATAAATTAACATCACAAGGAGTGTAAAACGATGAGCGCAATTAGCTGGTTTGAAATTAATGTCAGTGATAATGGAGCGAGCGGTTGCATTTTATAACACCATTTTGGATGTCAATATGACCGCAGTAGAAACGATGCCTGGGTATCAGGGTGCTTTCTTTCCACATGATGACGGAATTGGTGGTATGTTGAGTGGTGGCGAAGGCTGTGTGCCCAGCCAAGAAGGTTCGGTCGTCTATCTCAATGGGGGCGATGATCTCCAAGTTGTGGTGGATCGCAATTGAAGGGGCTGGTGGCGCAGTGTTGATGCAAAAAACAAACATTGGTGAAAATGGGTTCATCGCCATCTTCACCGATACTGAGGGCAACAAAGTGGGTCTTCACTCACCAGGATAGACAGTAAAACAGATTGGCTATCTGTTGTCAGCCCGCAGAT
>JBCCFC010000625.1:0-8022 GCA_039029935.1 Chloroflexota bacterium | reverse complement strand
GCCAACACAAAATTGGGTCGGCCATATACCCCCAAAACATTCTCTTTTTCCAGATTAATAATCTCTTGTGTATTCATTGATTTCCCCTTAAACAGTTGATAGTGGATAGTTGACAGTTGATAGTGGGTGTTGGTGATTAACTATCAACTATCCACTATCAACTGTCAACTATTTAGCCTGTGCCAATAATCCCCGTACCGCCCCCTTCTTGGACACCTGCCAAGTTGGTGATGACGGCTTGGGCGACACCGCTGCGAACGGCGTTGATGGCACTACGTACTTTGGGGATCATGCCCCCAAAGATAATTTCTTCTTCAATCCATTGTTCAGCCTGTGTGGCTGTCACGGCACGAGCGACCTGTCCGGCGACCAAGATGCCTGGGACGTTGCTCACAAAAATCAGTTTTGTCGCTTGCAAAGCAGCGGCGATAGCTGTCGCTGCATGGTCGGCGTTGACGTTATAGCTCAAGGCATCCAATGCGCCAAAACTAATTGGGCTGACCACTGGCACAATGTCAGCATCACAAAGCGTCTTGAGCAGAAACGTGTCTACATCTTGGATGTCACCGACACGCCCCAGATCACCCAATGGATGCCACATTTTTTCGACATAGATCGTGCCGTTATCCACACCACTGATGCCTGCTGCGCGAATATCCTCATTGACCAGTGCGCGTACAATGCGCTTGTTCATCAATCCGCTGAGGACCATCTCGGCCACATCCATGCTGGCTTCATCGGTTACACGCAGTCCCTCGACAAAACGTGGCTCCAACCCCAGTTTGCCCTGATAAGACGCAATCGTTTTGCCGCCACCATGCACAATCACAGGGAAATGCCCTGTGTCAATGATGGCCTGGACAGACCTCGTTAGCCCATAGAGAAATGCCTCATCATCCAGTTCATTGCCGCCGACTTTGATGACGGTGATAAAGCGGCTCTCTTCAACATTTTCGACTGGATTGTCTGGCGATAAATTTATTGTTTCTTTCATAAAAGTCCTCTACAAAAGCCCCGTCGTTTCATCCACACCGACAGCAATGTTAAAGTTCTGCACGGCCTGCCCACTAGCCCCTTTGAGCAAATTATCAATCGTTGATGTGATGATATACTCGCTGCCATTGGCAATATTGGGGTCGGCGGGTGTGATGCTGACAGCGCAGCGGTTGCTATTTCGAATGTGGCCTAATGTGGCCGTTTTTCTGGCTGGCAGCAAATGTACAAAGGGTTCATCGGCGTACATCTCACTATACAGCCCGCGCACATCGTCTTCGGTCACGCCGTCTTTGACATCAATATAGATGGTACTCAAAATACCTCGGCTCACGGGCAACAGGTGGGGCGAAAATAGGAAGCGATACCCACCATTCCCAGAGGCACCGTTCAATACCATTTCCATCTCAGATACATGTCGATGACGATAGCCAATATTATAGGGCGTCATGTTCTCATTGGCCTCAACATAATTATACATCAACTTAGCCTTGCGACCAGCACCACTGACACCGCTCTTGCTATCAACAATCACCTTCTTACCCAGCCAACCTGCCTTTGCCAATGGATATAGACCCAAGTTGACGCTGGTCGGATAGCAGCCCGGGTTGGCAATGAGCCGCGCCCCCCGGATTTTCTCACGATACACTTCGCACAAGCCATAGACCGCCTGTGTCAGCAATGACGGCTCTGTGTGTGGAATGCCATACCATTGCTCGTAGACATTCACATCATCTAAGCGATAGTCGGCACTCAGATCAATGATGAGCTTGCCCTGCGTCTGAAACGCCTTGACAGGCTCAATCGACGCTGCGTGGGGCAGACATAAAAAAACTACATCCACCTCGTCTGCCTTTTTAATCGCATCCGCCAGCGAAATCAGCGGATAGTCCCATGGCACATCATGAACGTCCGAAAAATCCTGACCTGCACTACTCTCACTCGTAATCCACCCCACCTCCAACTCCGGGTGTCGATGGATCAACTGGATGAGTTCATAGCCCGTATAGCCAGTTGCACCAGCAATCCCTGCTTTGTACATATTGGTTTTCCTCTTGGTTGACCCCACCCTAACCCTCCCCTGATAGGAGAGGGGACCGTTTCGTGTCTGACCAGCAAACAGCCCCTTCCCTAATAAGGGATAGAACCGTATATTTTGCTAACCTATTAACACAGTCCCTCCCCCAAACTGGGGGAGGTTAGGAGGGGGTAATAATTTTTTGCAAATAAAAAAGCCCTCCATCTGGAGAGCTTTGCGAAGCACTGTTTTTGTCTGTGAATCTATCGACAAGTTACTGTGACAACGTGTCGTTGACAAATTCTATGGACGCGCAAAGACCCAGATGTGATATCTGGTTGACCTCCTGCTTGTCCTGTTAGAATAGTTGTTTGTCCCCATCATAGGGTACAATAATGATAGATTCATGCTTAATTTACATTGATGATTAAACTTATACCATCAAATAATGTATACTTAATTTTGCCAAAAACAGTGTAGCACGATGTATGATGCTATGTCAACCATTAAGTTGTGAATATTTTAATAAGAATCATCATTTTTTACAAATAGGAACAAAATTAACGCTATGACCAATCTTATTTTGATTCGCCATGCGGAAACAGAGGCCAATGCACAACGTATTTGGAACGGTTCACTGGATGCGCCATTAACCAAACGTGGGGAGGTTCAGGCGGCAGCAACCGCAAAACGAGTGGTGCAGTTAGGTCAACAAGCTCAATTTGATGCTTTTTATGTGTCTCCTTTAGGACGCACCCAGCGCACTGCCGCACACATCACAGAGTCTACGGGAATGCGACCGATTATCGAGGAGGGTCTACGTGAATTCCATTTGGGCGATTGGGAAGGCCGAACTCTGCAAGATTTACATGAAAATGAAGACCTATGGGGGACGTGGGCCAAAGACCCGACATTTGCCCCACCCAATGCCGAGTCACCTGTCAGCTTTGGCACACGTGCCGTGAATATTATCCAAACATTGGCCGATAGACATGTTGATGAAACCGTGCTTATCGTCACACATGGTGGCATTGTGGCAAATGTGCTCGCAAGTTGGTTTGGCAACGGCTTTTCCGAATGGGGGCAGTGGTCGCCGCATAATTGTGGCATCGCAATGATCAAACTTGCGGCGGGGAACTGGAATGGGATTGCCTTCAACGATATTAACCATTTACCGCAAGAGGCGATAGTGCATAGATAGCATGTGCGTATAGCCTACATCTGCGGTAAGACCTCCGGGGGTGATGATAATATTGAGTTCTGCTAGAGAGCATTGTCGTTACCCCCCGAAGGAAGGTCTGGCGACTCATACCAGCTAGTGTAACCTGCCTATCTTACCACGTTGTAAAATCCGCTATAATGACATCACAATGGTTTCAACAAGGAGCATTGTCGAGATAGCAAAAGGATTTTTAGACCATGATGAGTCAGTACCAACAATACCGCTTACATACGCTGGTTGCAATACTAATTATGATGTTTGTCCTCTCTGCCTGCGGTCAGCCGACCCACGAGTTTACGGCGAAGGTGCTAGAAGGGGACCTTGTCGCCTACAACCTGACAGGTACAGATGTGGATGGGGAGACATTTCAACTCAGTGACCACAAAGGGAAATACGTGGTCATCAATTTTGGCTACATGTTTTGCCCCGATATCTGTCCATTGACTTTAGCTGAATTGGCCTCGTTCTATACGCAACTGGATGCCGACAAAGCCAGCCAAGTCGAAGTTGTCTTTGTCAGCGTTGATCCAGAACGAGACACGCCTGAGCAGTTGACACTCTATATGAATGCATTTCATGAGGACTTTCATGGCCTCCATATCGACACACCGGAAGTGCTAGACCTAACAAAGAAAGCCTATAGCATCTATGCCGAAAAGCGCATTGTCGATGGCGATGAGGAGAATTACTTTGTAGACCATTCGGGTGGGTTCTATGTAATAGACCCGGAAGGCCAGTTTGAGCTATTCTTTTCGCATGATACAAAAGCCGATGCCATTTTTGCTGACATGAATTATCTCCTTGGAGGATGATAGTGTAAAGGACTGAGGAGAGATGCTGTTCGCAAACCATTTGAGCCAGAGGATATCGACCTCTGGCTCTTTACTTCTGTGCCGAAAATCTTTATGATGCTGGGCTCAAAATTCTTGGTGTCACTTTATGCATGATCTCTTGCTGCGTTGGTAAGGTTTTCAGGTCATAAAGAGCCTGCAAATTGAGCCAAGAAACGGCATCACCACCAAAATAACGAGCAAGACGCTGTGCAATATCAGCCGTGACTGATTGCTGTTCTTCGACAATTTCTTGAATGATTTTTATGGAAACATCGAGAGCCGTTGCTAATGTAGCTACGCTCATTTCTATGGGGGCAAGAAAATCTTCACGCAAAATTTCCCCTGGATGAACAGGACGCATACGATTTACTGGTCGAGTCATATTCCACCTTAATGATAATCTACAATTTCAACATCGGTTGGACCATTATCGGTCCAGACAAAACAAATCCGATATTGATTATTGATACGAATGCTATGTTGTCCCTGACGGTCCCCACGCAACACCTCTAACCGATTGCCTGGTGGTGAGCGAAGAAACTCAATTGTGTGGGCCGCATCTAGCAATGTCAATTTTCGAATAGCGGCATCTTTGAAGGCTCTAAACCGACGCGGATTCCCACCTTCAAATAAAGATTGAGTGTGTTTGCAACCAAAAGATTGAATCATGGTTGTATTGTAGTACGGCTCAGGTAATGTGTCAATCTATATTGTCAAAATTCGCTCAAAAAAAGCGCTAATCAGCCATAATGCTAATCCGCGTTCTATCAAAAATGTATTATATGTCGTTCAAAGATGTCAAATGAAATGATGAGCAGCACAAATCTTTCCTGTCAAATTGGGCTTGGGGGTTGACAATCAGTATGAATGCATGATACCCTTCTCATTATAAACCTATACAAACAAAGCGATGAAGAGAATATATCCATGTGTGGTGTGTGCCAGAGACGCGGGGTCATCGGCTGCAAGCCCTGCCCACAAACGAGCATATGGATACCGTCTCGGAGCTGATTGTCTGAACATATTGTCATTCCTGTGTAGGCAGGAATCTATAACAAGTAAGATAATCCGGTTGGTGTCGTTATTCACCATAAGAGATTGATAGTGGCTGTTTGCTGCTATTGAAATTGGGTGGAACCACGAACGTCTTCGTCCCATGCGGCGAGGGCGTTTTTTTATTGGGTTAAATTTTAGAGTCATGGAGATTGGTCCAATGGTTTTGTAATGACCTTTTTCTCAGAAAAAGGTCATTACAAAACCATTGGACCAATCTAAAGCAATTAATTGTATGAGGAGTGTGAAAATATGAGTACAGAAGAAAACGTACTGGACGCACCAGCATCAGGACCAGTGTCAGCAGACGAGAATATCCCAGCCGGATATGATCCAGATTTATACAAAATTCGCCATTCACTGGCACATGTCATGGCACAGGCTGTGCTAGAGATGTTCCCAGAGGGCAAAGTCGCCATTGGGCCGCCAATTGATGACGGCTTTTACTATGACTTTGAATTGCCACGTCCGCTGACACCTGACGATTTGAAGGCGATTGAAAAGCGAATGCGCAATATCCTCAAAAAACGCCATACGTTTGAGTATCGTGAGTTTAGTGCAGCGGAGGCCAAAGAATTCTTTGCTGACCAACCCTACAAAGTGGAGTTGATTGAGGGGTTGGCTGGCGATGAGGGTGTCATCAGCACATACAAGCATGATACTTTTGAGGATTTGTGCCGGGGTCCCCATGTTGAGCATTTGGGCAAGGTCAATGGCAAGGCGTTTAAGTTGATGAGTGTCGCAGGGGCCTATTGGCGTGGTGATGAAAACAACACAATGCTCCAGCGCATCTATGGCACAGCATGGAAAAACCCCGCGGACATGAAGGAATATGTCAATCGCATGGAAGAGGCCAAACGCCGTGACCATCGCAAGTTGGGTCAGGAGTTGGACTTGTTTAGCACATCCGCTGATGAAGTCGGTGGTGGTTTGGTCATGTGGCACCCCAAAGGAAGCCGCATCCGTCATGAGATTGAGGAATTTTGGCGTCGTGAGCATCTGGACAACGACTATGAGTTGGTGAATTCACCACACATCGGTCGGGGTACGCTGTGGGAGACAAGCGGGCATCTTGATTTCTACCGTGATGGCATGTACGCACCTGTGGAAATCGACGGCAATGAGTACTTCCTCAAGCCCATGAATTGTCCTTTCCATATCCTGATTTACAAGAGCAATATGCGCTCTTATCGTGACTTCCCGATTCGCTATGCGGAATGGGGCACAGTCTATCGCTTTGAGCGCAGTGGCACGTTGCATGGCCTGTTGCGTGTGCGTGGCTTCACACAGGATGATGCGCACCACTTTGTGCGCGAGGATCAGATGCCCGGCGAGATTGACTTTGTACTCGATTTCAGTCTATTCATTCTGCGCAGTTTTGGCTTTGAGGACTTCTCGGCCTATCTGAGTACACAGCCCGAAGACAAGTATGTGGGCAGCGATGAGGAATGGCGCGCCGCCGAGGATGCCTTGCGCGCCTCACTGGAACGCGCAGGGTTGCCCTATGGTGTTGATGAAGGCGGTGGTGCATTCTATGGCCCCAAGATCGACCTCAAGATCAAAGATGCGATTGGCCGCGAGTGGCAGTTGTCCACAATCCAGTTTGACTTCAACCTGCCCGAACGCTTTGACATGACCTACATCGGCCAAGATGGGGAGCGTCATCGACCGTATATGATTCACCGGGCATTGTTGGGTAGCCTTGAACGCTTCTTTGGCGTGTTGATTGAACACTATGCAGGTGCATTCCCTGTGTGGCTTGCACCTGTACAGGCCATGCTCATCCCCATCACCGAGCGCCACATTGCCTACGCTGACGATGTTGCCGCCCAGTTCAAGAAGGCGCGCATCCGTGTTGAGGTGGACGCCAGCACAGATCGTATGGGCAACAAGATACGCAAGGCACAGAAGCAGAAGATTCCATTTATGCTCGTAATTGGTGATAAGGAGATGGAGAGCGGTCAGGTGGCCGTGCGTCTGGTGACAGGGCAGGATTTGGGGGCGAAACCTGTTGATGATGTGATTGAACTGATTCAGAAGATGGTGAGTGAGAAGACGGCGGTGCAGCAGTTGGCGGTGGCTGAGTAGGTATTGGTGCGGGTAACCGACTTAGTGCATCTGTAGCTGCGTTGATAACCGTTTTGAATCACAATGATTCCAGATTATACCAATTGCCTCATCAAAATTCATGAATTCATGATTTGAAAACTGTGTAGATGACCAAATAATTTGTGAAGCTTGAAAGGGCAATTGGTATTACAAGGAGATTTAGAGCCTGTTTGAAAATTCAGGCTCTATGCGTATGATAACTCAAAGGGCTGAATGCATGTACAACTCACCCTGCTCAAACCCCCGCTGTGCATAGTAATCGCGCGTTCCCGTCGCCGCAATCACACTAATGCGCTCAAATCCAGCCTCGCGACTGATGGCTCGCGCTTTCTCTAGCAACTGTGTCCCCAAACCAACATGCTGTGCTGCCCCTCTTGCGTTAATCTCATTAATGTCACGGTCCAGCGAGAGCGCGGGACCATAGACATGCACTTCGCGAATCATGGCCGTGTTGGCAATCTCGTCGAGAAAGCCACGACTGCCAACACCGGATTCATGTGGTAGGCTCAGACGCAGGAATCCAGCAATCAACCCTGGTTCTTGGCTCTCTTCATTGGTGACAAATTGCAGGAAATGCTCACAGGTCAAGTCGGTGTCATAGGTGTAGGTTTGCAATGTGAGTTCGTGTGCAGAGACCTTGCGGCGCTTGACTTCACGACAGCGGATACAGCCACACCGTTCGCCACGACGTTGTAGTTCGGCCTGCACCACTTCGCGCAGATTGCCCAGTTTGACACCCGCTTGGATGTGATGCGCAGGAATGTCGCGGAAAAGGCGATTGACACGCGTATAGG
>JBCCFC010000624.1:0-8031 GCA_039029935.1 Chloroflexota bacterium | reverse complement strand
GCGACCTATCTGCGTGAAATTGTAGAAGACGCTTTGCCGAAACTTTATGGTGATGAGCGCGCCAACAGCGAGGCTGTACAAGAACGCAAGGAGCGCGAACTACGCATCATCAATGAGATGGGCTTTGATGTTTACTTCCTGATTGTTGCCGATATGTGCGACTATGCGCGTAGTCGTAACATCTGGTGGAATGTGCGTGGTTCTGGTGCGGGGTCACTGGTCGCCTACTGTACGGGTATCACTGGACTCGACCCTCTCAAGAACAATCTTATTTTTGAACGCTTCCTCAATCCGGGTCGTGTCAGCATGCCCGACTTTGACCTTGACTATCCCGATGATCAGCGCGAAGAGATGATCCGCTATACCATAGACAAATATGGCGATGAACGTGTTGCCCAGATTGCCACCTTTGGACGCATGAAGGCCAAGGCTGCTATCCGTGACATTGGACGCGCCAAGGACATTTCCCTCCCCGAAGTAGATCGCATCGCCAAGATGATCCCAGGCATCCCGGGCAAGCCTGTCAAAATCATGGATGTGATGACCGAAGGCCATGAATTTTATAACCAAGAGCTAGTCGATTTATACAAGACACAGGAATGGGTCAAAGACCTGCTCGATACCTCCATGCAGGTCGAAGGCGTAGCCCGTCACTGTGGTATCCACGCCGCCGCCGTTATTGTCACCGACCGTGAATTGACCCACTACACCCCGCTGATGCGTCCCTCCAGAGGCAGCGTCACCAAGACCATCACCCAGTATGAATTCCCCATCCTAGAATCCATCGGCCTGCTCAAAGTGGACTTCTTGGGTCTGAGTACACTCTCAGTCATGCGCGAAGCGGGACGATTGATTGAAGAACGACATGGCATCACCTATAACCTTAGCAATATCCCCTTTGAACACAAACCAGCCGAAGAAGCCTTTACCCTGCTCTCCAGCGGTGACGTGAGTGGTGTCTTCCAAGTGGAAAGTGCTGGCATGCGTCGTGTTCTCACCGAGATGCGACCCAGCATGTTTGAACACATCATCGCCACGATTTCGCTCTATCGTCCAGGACCACTGGAATACATCCCCAACTTCATCCGCCGTATGCATGGCGAAGAGGAAGTTGCCTATCATCATCCTTTGCTCGAACCCATCCTTGGCGAGACCTATGGTATCTGTGTCTATCAAGAGCAGATCATTCAAATTTTGAGCCAGCTAGCAGGATATACACCCGGTGATGCGGACCTTGTGCGCCGTGCCGTGAGCAAGAAGAAGGCGAAGGAGATTGAGAAGCATAAGGGCATCTTTATTGAGGGGTGTGGGAAGAATGGTGTGCCAGCCTCAGCGGCCAAGGCGATCTACGCAGATATTGAATTCTTTGCTCGCTACGGCTTCAACAAGTGTTTGCCGGGCGATGTTGAAGTTCTGGATGCGCAAACAGGTCGCCTAATCAAGATTGAAGACCTGTACGCAGACCAATCGCTGCTGACTGAAACGGTGACATGCGATATCGACACCCTAAAATTGCAGTCCGGCGCGGTATCGGCGGTTATGGATAATGGTGTAAAACCTGTTTATCGACTGACCACTGCACTGGGACGTACAATTGAAGCAACGGCCAACCATCCTTTCTACACCTTTAGTGGCTGGCGACTTCTGGAAGAGTTAGCGGTTGGCGACCAGATTGCAACGCCGCGTATGGTTCCTGTGGAAGGCCAAAATGAATGGCCGGAACATGAACTTATTGCGCTGGGGCATCTGTTGGCAGAAGGGAATCTCTGTCATCCCGCTTCGGTCTATTACTATTCACAGGACCCTGAACAGCGTGACGACTATGTACGCGCTGCCGAGACATTTGAGAATGTCGAATGTAGTGTTGCCATCCATAAAGAAACGTTTTCGGTTTACGCAAAACGAATTGACCGCAAAGTTCCACCCGGTATTGTCTCTTGGGCAAAAGAGATTGATATCTGGGGTAAAAACGCACTAGAGAAAGAAATCCCTAGCGGCGTCTTTACACTGCGTAATACGCAGATTGGCCTGTTAATCAGCCGCATGTGGGAAGGCGATGGACATATCAATAGCTCAGATCGTAGCCTCTTCTATGCAACTTCATCGGAACGTCTTGCGCGCCAACTTCAACATTTATTATTACGTTTAGGGATTATCAGTCGTCTCAGAACTGTTGAATTTGCCTATAAAGAGGGGCGTATCGGCTATCAACTCTTTATCACGGGTAACGAAAACATCGCCAACTTCCGTAATGCCATTGGTATTCATTTTATCAGCGATGACCGTAAACATCGCCTAGACAAGCTTGTATTAGAAAATCCTGTCCATTCGACTGTGAAAGATGTGATTCCTGTACCGATTAAGGGTGTCGTCCGTGCAGCCAAAGAGCGGAGTGGGGTTACATGGAAACAGATGAATGCGGATTGTGGTGTCGCTCAACGTGAATTCTATCCAACAGGAGCGTCTACAAAATCTGGCTTTACAAGACCGATTATCCAACGATTGGCTGACTACTTTGAAGATGACATATTGTCAAAATACGCCCAAAGCGATGTTTACTGGGATCGTATCACGCAAATAGAGTATGTGGGTGAGAAGCAGACCTATGATTTAGAAGTACCCAATACACATAACTTCATTGCGAATGATATTCTTGTTCATAACAGCCACGCGGCGGATTATGCCGTTATCACGGTACAAACTGCCTACCTCAAAGCACACTATCCCGTCGAGTATATGGCTGCCCTGCTCCTGATTGAGCGTAACAAAACCGATAAGGTCGTTATCTTCATCAACGAGTGCCGCCGTCTTGGGATTGCTGTGTTACCACCCGATGTAAACTATAGTAGGCTAGATTTTGAGATTCAGACACTGCCCGATGATGCCGAACCACAGGCTAAGGATTCACACCTCAGCTATACTTTCCCAGTGCCCGATGGCAGTGCCATTCGCTTTGGGATGGCCGCGGTCAAGAATGTGGGCGAAGGCCCTGTTCAGGCAATTTTGGAGGCGCGCGATGAGGGTGGACCCTTCTCGACATTGGAGGAGTTCTGTGATCGGGTTGACCTGCGCAAGGTGAACAAGCGCTCGCTCGAATGCCTAATCAAAGTGGGGGCATTTGACCGCTTTGGCAACCGCGCACAATTGCTGGCGGTGGTGGACCAGATGGTCAGCTACTCGACCAGCAACCACAATGCACGTCAGAGTGGGCAGCTATCCATGTTTGACATGTTGGGTGGCGACTCTGCGGGTATGATGGCCGCTGTGCCGATTAAGTTGCAGGACATTGAGGAAGTATCTGGCCGCGATAAACTGCTCTGGGAAAAGGAATTGCTGGGTGTTTACGCCATGAGCCATCCCATGCAGCAGATTGGTGCGGACTTGGAGAAGATTGTCACCTGTTCATGTAACGAGTTGGATGAACGTTATGATGGGCAGAACATTACAATGGCTGGCATGATCAGCAGTGTGCGCGTCATCAACACAAAAAAGGGCGACCCCATGGCCTTTGTCAACCTTGAAGATTTGAAGGGGCAATGTGAGATGGTTGTCTTCCCACGCACCTATGCCGAGGTCAAGGATAAGCTGATTGAAGACACGGTGGTATTAGTCAAGGGCAAAGCACAGACCCGTGAAGGTCAGACCAACCTGTTGGCAGATTCGTTCCAAACGCACATCGAGCAGGCCGTTGCTGCCAGAGATGAACAGGCATCGCATTATGAAAAGCCACTGGTTGAGATGCCACCCACCATCAACGGTGTGGCCTTTGACGATGATATGGGGTTCCTTGCCCCACCAGATGAGATGGATGATGATATAGATGACATTAAGCCACCACCGCTGGCTACACCTTCAAGCAAGCCAAGCCCCAACATCAGCCAGATGTCTCCGCTGGATGTTCACCCCAATGATATGCAGCCAGTGGATAATGTAACACCGATGGGGATGCCTGTCATGGCTATGTCGTCAATGAGTATGCCCGATGACCACTTTGCGCCACCGATGGAAGAAAATCCATTCCGGCATGATGTGCCTGACTGGGCGCAAGATGCACCAACAGAACAACCGCCTGTGCAGCTTCAACCAGCACCCGTTGAACCCATGTCAGAACCTGTTTTTCTCGCAGTCACATCCACAGAGAAAACGCTTACTGAGTCACCTGTTTCTTATGAGGTCAATACATCTGAGAGCAACACATCGGCAAATGGCCCGGATGAAACGAGTGTGCGTGAGCGGGATGAAGCACAACGCAAGATTAGCGAGGACCAGGTCGTTGCACCGCCTGTAAATTCATCCAACGCAGCTTCTCAGATGCAAAATGGTGTTCACGCAAATGGAAATGGACATGGCCCGACTCATAGCGAGAATGGACATAGCGAGAATGGACATAGCGAGAATGGACATAGCACGAATGGACATAGCACGAATGGACATAGCACGAATGGACACAGGAACCATGTGCAAGGCAGCAATGGCTTCAGTATTGACAACAGCACAGGCGTCTACCAAGAGCCAGAACTTCCCGTCCCACGACGAATCCGTAAGAATGCACGTTTGCTCAATGTGGTTTTCCGACGGAGCGGCAGTGTGGATCGCGATAAATTCCGGCTGAAAGAATTATATGAGCGCATCTATAACCCCAAAGGTAAAGATCATTTTAGTATTCGGCTGGAGTCCAATGGCAGGCAATATGAGTTGTCATTCCCCAATGACTATTGCACCATTAATGAACGCTTAATGGATGAACTGACGCGGCATTTTCGGGTGCAAGTGGATGTGCAGGATGCGGTGAGTGCGATGTAAAGGTTTTGCTACAAATACGGTCTCAACCTGCAATGCCTTCATAGGTTTCTAACACCTCCAGCACCTCTTCCATCTCAGCCATTGTACCTAGTGTAATACGTACACAGTCAGCGAGGTCATAGCCACGCATGACACGCACCACAATGCCTTGGCTGCGTAAAAATTCCGACAACTCCTGCGCCAGCGATGTTGAGGGTAGCTGACAGAGAATAAAGTTACAGGTGCTGGGCTGTGGGTTTAGCCCCAACCCCTTGAGCGCGGAGAAGAACCAGCTACGGATACGGGCAGTCTCCTCGCGTACTTCGGCCGCAAACGCCTGATCACGCATGGCCGCGGTCGCGGCAATTTGTGTAATGTTGGATGTCCCGTCGGGCAGTTTTACGCGGTGTAATATGTCCCAGATCAGTGGTGGACAATATCCCCAGCCGATGCGAAAGCCTGCCAGCCCATAGACTTTGGAGAAGGTGCGCAGGATGACTGTGTTGTCAAGCTCTACCAAATCAAAGAGTGGTTCATAGCTCGCTCTATCCACATACTCGGCATAGGCTTCATCAACAACCAGCAGAATGTCGTCTCGTAGTTCGGTGCGCAATTTGACAATCTCGTCACGATTCAAAAAGCTACCAGTAGGGTTACCCGGGTTTGCCACAAAGACCATGCGTGTATCGGGCTGCACAGCATCCAACAGGACATCAACATCTACACGGAAACCAGGCTCGGGTGTGGTGATAACCCGCGCTTCAGTAGCTTTGGAGGCAACGCGGAAAAACTTGTAGCTATACTCACTGGTGACAGCCGTATCACCCGCACGTAGATAGGCAAGGGTTAAAACGGAAATCAACTCCATCGACCCATTGCCACAGATGATTTGGTCAACATTGAGCTTATGTGTCTCAGCAATGGCAGTGCGCAGTTGGGTGGAACTGGAGTCGGGATAGAGCCGTGCGCTGTCTGCACCCTGCTGCATCACCGCCTCTTGGATGGCGGCGTGTACGTTGGGGGATGGTCCAAACGCACTTTCGTTTTGTGCAAGCTGCAACTGGCGCATCCCTGCTGGCACTGATGTATCGGGTAGTGTGTATGGGGCAAAGTCCAAAAAATGTGGTCGCGGATGAATCATGTATGTCCTCCTTGTTTATCATGGCTCTCTTGAGATTAAAATCAACAATCCGCCAGCCAAATAAACCCCAATAATGGTGAAAAAGGCTAACTGATAACTCTGCGCGTAGTCATACCAAAGTCCTACCAAGATCGGACCAAACACGGCGCCAATCATTGTTAATGGCTGACCTACGCCGCGAATCGCACCAATATGCGCACGGCCAAAGTAGGATGCCCAGAGGTACTCGCTGAGGGGAATGGTTCCACCAAAGCCAAATCCATAACAGAAAAAGCCTGTAAAGAGAAACAGTGTTGAGCCTGTGATAGCGGCGTATACCATCTGGGCAACGCCAAAGGCCGACATCGAATACGCGGTCATGACCAATCGCCGTGCTTTGATATGTTGCAATGTATAGCCCCATACCAGTTTGGATGAGAGGTTGCCCAACCCATTGACGGTCAGTGCCAGAGCCGCTGTTTGTCGTGTGAAGGAGGCATCCGTGGCGAAGGGGATGGCATGAACCAGAACCGACATAAGAGCGGCTGCGTTGAAGCCAAACCCAAGCACTAATAGCCAGAAACTGCGTGTGCGAATGGCTACGGCGCGTGTCAGTGAAGGTGTTTCTTGTTGAGAGGCGCTTCGTGTAGTCATTGATGGTTTGCCATCTGGTACAAGACCATAATCTTCGGGAGTACGACGCATGACAAACGCCAATGGCAGAACCGTGACCATCACAAAAATGGCGAGTACACTATAGCCAAATTGCCACCCCTGCGTATCCACAATGGATGTCATTGCCAGTGGTGTCACCAGTCCACCCAGCGAGATACCCATCGAGCCAATTGCCAGTGCCCAGCCACGCCGATGGATAAACCATTTCACCAATGAGGCATTGACAACCAATGGCCCATAGAGTGTCCAGCCACATAGACCACCAAGCATGTAGAGGACCAAAAACTGCCATAGGTGTGTTTGCTGGCTCAAACCATAACAGCAGAAAGCGGTGATAAACGCACCAACGATAATCAGTAGCCGAGGGCCTCGTTGGTCAATGATTGGGCCAGCATAAAGTCCCGCCAATGCACCGACACCAATTGAGAGCGATGGCCCTAGCGTATATTGCCAGACAGCCCAACCCAATGAATTTGTAACAGGCTCCATAAAAATGCCAACGATGGCCTGCCCCACGCTCATCGAGACAAATTGGCAGATGATAGCCGCACCTACCATCCACCATCCGTAATAAAATTTGGAAACGGTGTTTGTTGTGATTGATTTCTCCATAGCCATGTATCTTAGGCGAAAATGGTTTGGTTCGCAAACGTAGGTTGCCAATCTGTTTTACTGTACAAGTTAATTATAGCATTTTTGGCAAATAGCCAAACTCAAACTACAATAAACGAGTGAGTATATCTCTCGCAATAAACACAGGAGCTATCGTGGCAAACATACCAAAAAGTGTACAGGACAATATTCTCAAACCAAAACCAAAACTACCCTTTGATGATACCAGCAAAGCGTTTTATCAGGATTTTTTCGCCAAGCGGCAGATGGAAGTCGAGATCGAGACCAATGTCTATGAAAAGGCGCGGTCAATTGATCTGGTGGTGATTTGTCGCCAGCAAAATCGTGCAGCCATTGAAGATACGATTTTCGACTACTTTACCTATGTCAACGACCTTGAATTCAAAGGTGACAAAGACCCGCTGACGCTCAGTAATTACTACTTGATTCTTTCCCGCGCCTTTGGGTTGGCACATAAAGAAGAGGAACGGCTAATTCAAGAGCGTCGAGAGGCAAAGCAAAAGCCAAGAAAGGGTGAAAAAACTGAACGGTTTCTGCTGAATAGCATGACGCTGACAATGATTTGTGTGACGCGCCCAGACACGATTTTGACTGAGTTGGCAGGTGAGCTTGGATTTGTGGAAACGGATGAGTCTGGCGTCTATCACGCTGCTCACCAAATTGAACAGTGGATCATCCACCCGTCTGAATTAGCGGTGATCCCAAAGAACTATCCACTCTTGCCGTTGGCGCGTGGGGAGACACTGGACAAGTTTATTGACGTCTGTATTCGCGATGGTTTAACCGAATATCTAGAGTTAATTCTGGATTTACGTTTACAT
>JBCCFC010000623.1:0-8037 GCA_039029935.1 Chloroflexota bacterium | reverse complement strand
GAGAGACTCTGCTGAAAAAAGTCCGACTTCTGTAGAATTTGCGAATCTCTACCACTGGTGAGAAGTCGGACTTTTGGGCGATTTTGACCTTTTTGCAGTAGAGTCATGAGAGAGACTCTGCTGCAAAAAGTCCGACTTCTGTAGAATTTGCGAATCTCTACCATTGGTGAGAAGTCGGACTTTTAAGCCTGTTTGACCTTTTTGCAGCAGAGTCATGAGAGTAAAAAGTCAACAGAAACGGAAAGTAGCATGGACCCGTCTGTCCGCTGAATATTTCGGGCTGCGCCCGACACGGACAGGGATGTCCATGCTACTTTTTCACCTACACCTGCGTATATCCAGGCGAATCACAAGGCGCATCCAACAACGCCTGCATCTCCTCATCCAACCACAACAGGCTCAACGAACAGCCCGCCATGTCCAACGAGGTTACGGCCTCACCGACAATCGGTCGATGCAGTTCGATGCCTGCTGCCTCCAATTGCTGGTTGATGTTGTTATAGAGCACAAACATCTCTTCATACTTGGTGCTACCCAGCCCGTTGACCAGTGGCATTGCTTTGTTGCCTGCGCCTTCTGGTGCATCAGCCAGCACGGTGTCAACGAGCAGTTTGGCGACTTCGTTGGCGGAGAGCATGTCGCTGGTGGAGATGCCGGGTTCGCCGTGTACGCCAAGGCCAAGCTCCATGCGGTTTGGCTCAACGGTGAAGAGGGGGGCGTTGGCACCGGGCAGGGTACAGCCGCCAAAGGCGATGCCAAAGGAGCGCGTCATGTCGTTGGCACGGCGTGTCCATGCCTCAACATCATCCATTGAGTCGCCACGTGCGGAACTGGCTCCGGCGATCTTAAAGACGATGAAGTCACCCGCAATGCCACGCCGTTCCTCTTCTTCCCCCTTGGGCGCAGAGGCCACGTCATCTGTCACCAACACGGTGCGTACATCCAGCCCCTCCATCTGCGCGCGCATGGCCGCCATGTCAAAGTTGAGGACATCGCCTTGGTAGTGGCCGTAGATGTAGAGGACGCCCGCTTTGGAGGCGAGTGCCTTGGTACAACGATAGGCTTGCTCGGATGACGGGCTGGTAAAGATTTCGCCAATGACGGCGCCGTCGGCCATGCCTGGCCCCACATAGCCACAAAAGGCGGGGTAGTGCCCAGAGCCACCACCGATGATGACGGACACTTTATCGTCACGGGGGGAGTTATGCGCCATCACGCCCGATGCATTGGGAATGCGTTTGAGATAGCGGCTGTAGGCAGCCACAAAGCCGTCGATCATTTCCTCTTTAAAGTTGACTGGATCGTTGAATAGTTTGGTCATGAGTGTTTTCTCCTGTTCAATTGAGCATTTTATGCAAAATGCTTTAGATGTAGTAACTCTGGTAGCGTAACTCGGCTGTATGGCCCAACGATATCTGCTTCATCCTCTTCTTCATCCTCTTCATCTCCATGCTCCTCATGCCAATATTGTGCTTCCAACGCTGTCCAAATCGCATCTTGCTCCTCATCTGGCAACGCAATAAATTCGTCAAAGGTAAACCCATGCAAGAATGGCTGGTTAGTATCAACTGTCACATCTCTCATATGTTCTTTTAACTGCTGATTTACCCATTCAAGAGTCGCCTTTCGCTCTGCCTCTGGCTTGGGCTGTGCAGCCAGATACTCTTCATAGGACATCCGGCTTGCCACAAATCGCTGAAAATTTGGCAAGAGTTCTAGAAAACGGTTCCAATCATCAGAATTCATCCGGTTCATCAAAAGCACAGCTTGTTCAACATCATCCAGCTCAAGATCATCATTGGATCTGTTCGGGTCAAACAAATCATCTTTGTCAAACCCGTTCATACTTAACCCATGTTTTTGCATCAGTTGACGCTTGCGGCGGTTGTGTGCAATATAAATCTTTTGTGCACTTTCTGCTAACCGTTCCTCTTGGCTCATTTCTTTGATCATAAATTGATGTACCTCCATTTGTTTGCAATCGCGCAATGAGATTATGTGTCTATGCGATAATCATGATGCTATTATAGCATAAACACACGTTCTTGACCTTTCAATCAGATTCAATAAAATGATTATCCAATCCAAATCGGTAGCACCGTCTCATCTTCACGCAGGCCACTCAACTCACTGCTTGTATTCCATAAATCGATGGCCTTGTCGAGATCATAGGAGTCATCTGAACTGCGTATCTCTTCATGGCCGTCAAAGTAGAGTGCGGTTTTCCCTGTCAATTCGTCATCGGTGATTAAGCGTGCTAGGTCCTGCCCTGACTGATAGGGAAGACGGATACCAGCCACCCAATAGGAGCAGAGCGAGACGATGGGGACAAAGATGTACTTGAGCAGCCATGCAGGTGCTTCACGAGCCAAGCCTGTGCCGGGCATCAATCCGGGGTCAATGCCAAAGACTGCGACATCCATGTCCGCAGCTTGATACTGGCGTGAAAATTCATAGGCGCAGAGCATGTTGCAGAGCTTAGAGGTCGAATATCGCTGTGGCGGGGCGTTGATGCGGTCTGCGTCTGCTGCGTTATCAGGGTAAGCTAGATTTTGTGCGGTGGTGTATTTCGGCACGGGGATGCCCAGACGACGTGCCAGTTTATGTTCGGGGACGTGTGTACCACTCGACACAAAGACGATACGTCCAGGTTGATTCAATTGGTTAGATAGCAGATGCACCAGCAGATAATGCCCTAGATGATTGACGCCAAAGATGAGGTCAATGCCATCACTGGTCTGGCGGTTTTGTCTGGGTGATAGACCCGCGTTACAGATGATGGCTTGCAGTGGTGGCAATTGGTTTTCTGCAAGCTGTGCGCTGACTTGCTCGGCAAAGCTACGAATTGAGGCAAAGGAGCCAAGGTCCAGTACCATTGCGCTAATAGCACTGCCCGCTGTCTCTGTTTTGAGCTGTGCGACGGCTTCGTCAATCCGCGCTTGGCTGCGACTTGCAATGATGATATGCCATTCTGGGTGCTGTGTAGCAAGCACCTTTGCGCACTCGTAGCCCAAACCAGAGTTCCCACCAGTGATAATTACTGTTTTTGTTGGATTCATGCGATTCCTTTCATCATATCCGCTTATTCAGGTTACAACGTCATCATTCTAATCAATAATTAGAAAACGTTCAGTAAGCAGGGGTGTTCGCTGCTTACTGAACGTTTTTTTCAAGAACATTACTCGATTGTATGTCTGTGGAAAAAATTATGGATAGAAGATGGTTCAGCCCCGATGAAGCTATCTGAACCATCTCAACAAGATGGGTTAAGCCACCTCTAGTTCGGCTAACAATAACCGTGCTGCATCTGCAGCAGGTGTATCGGGTCCGTTTTTGATGGTCCGCTGCATCAGGAACAGTGCATGTTCATTGCCCGTGCGCGCCAGTTCCAATGCCTCAGCAAACCCTTGATCAACATAGCTCATGTCGCGCGGCACAACCGGATTCTCAAGCTGTTTCCAATAGTACTTCAAATCATCAGATGTGGATGACCAATTCTCATAGACCTCGTCCCAGCCGAGTTGACAAGGTCCATGTGGCTCCAGCATGTGGTCGGCCACCGTGTCGCCAACGGCCTGATAGCGGTTATCAAGCGAGATACGCATTTTGTCCTCGGTATAGTTGGGCAGCGCACCGTGAATGGTCAACGCAGGGAAAATCAAGGTATCGCCCATCTCATAGTCTGTACTATGCCAAACTGGGTCGATTTCCTCATGATTCTCCGGCTCCACAATCAGCCCACCTGCACCCAGCGAAAAGTGATGGTCCAGTACACGATTGACCTTGTGCGAACCAGGAATGACGGCCAAGCCACCCAATTCTTTGGGGCAATCGCCAACGGGTGCCCAACAGGTCAAGTTGTCAAAGCTGCCTTGGAAATGAACAAAATCCTGATGGATGGGTGTGGTGTGTTCAGTGTACTTGGGAAACCAGATGCGCGCCACTTTGTGTGGATGGGGCATAATCGGTCGTCCCATAATCGTCTCCATCATCTCTGTGACCTCGGGCCAATGGCCTGAGCGATGGAACGATTCGAGCTTATACACTCTGGCATAGCCCGCACTGTACTCATTATCCCCCTCGGTGCATTGTGTCGTCACATCGGCAATGCCATCCAACGGGTCTGTCCCCGCCACAAGCCAGCCCGCCTCCTGGATGGCACTCATCATGTCGCGACGCAATTCCCGCAGCTTATCAGGGTCTTGCAGTCGCTTAAAAAACAGATAGCCCTCACCATCCATGCGCCGATGCAACTCGGCTGCATCATCCATCGCGTCATTGGACACACGTAACTCTTTGATTTCTCCTGAGATTGCTGTTGCACTCATGGTCTTTCTCCTTTATGGTTCTATAGGTGAGACTGGTTCGTCCCACAAACAAATGAATGGCTTACTATTATACAATTGAAGCGCAATTCATTCAACTCATCCCAAATCATCGCCATCACCCACTGCGTATAACATAACCCTGATCAGTCCGCTGCATACTACAACATCACACGATTTCCATAAATAATTATCATGGAGCACAATTCATCTACTTAAGTCCATGAGGAAACTGTATTACCAGTGTCAGTGTAGAGGTTTATTCTTTGATTTTCAGTTTTGGATTGATTACTATAACCCGAATCCTGGAACTTTTCTGAACTATTACACAATAAATCAGGCATATTAAGCGCGCTGACAGAATTCGGCTCCGTTGCTGGCACGTGCTTGGACAGCCACAGCGCATCCGCAAATGATTCGGGCGTCGGGTCCGTCCCCATCTCTTTTAGAATGTCATACAGATTGTTGGTCATGATGGTTTTAATCAGCGCGGTGCTGTTCATGGATGGTGCGAAGTCGTGCAGGCAGCAGGCGTTCAATCGCCTGATTGTCTAGCTCACTGGGCGCATAGCCAAACATCTCCTCTAGCCGACGATTGACATAGACAATACGCCCTGTTTCATCAATAGCAAGAATGGCGATAGGGGCGGATTCGAGCAATTGAATGATCGACGGGTCGTTTATGCGCTCATAACTCGATAAATTTTGGATGCTTATTTGCGTTTCTCCTTATTTAGATTGCTTCGGGGACACATCCGTTCATATGCCCACTTAAAATCGTTGACTCTAAATATAGGATACTGTATACTACGAACATCGTACAAACAAATCTGTTTTTCCATGACACTCAACGAGGAATCTAACATATGTCCAAATGTAAAAAAACCTGCGGGGCGGCCACTCTCTAGTACGGGTAATTCGGCATTAGAGATTACACGCAGTAGAATCTACCTCTGGTAGAACCGAAAAATTGGGAAAAAAGACGCAGTAGACAGTTAAAATGCCGAAATCATCGAAATGGCTCTGAAATCCGGCGTATTTAGGCGTTCTCGCCAGTGTGAGAATGCCCTAATCCGCTCTTGATTTCTCGCTTGCTGCCTCCACATTTTTTTTACCCTATTTCATACTTTTTCGGCCTACTGCGTGTAATAGAGAGTGCTAACTCCGCGTTTCAATGGGTAATTTATTTTGCGGATTAGCCTAACCTACTATGAGCGGTTCATCAGCGCGATTCCGCCAAGCATAAAGACCCCGCCCAGCAAGGCCATGAGAAGATTGGACGGCAGTTTGAGTCCTAGGAATGGCAGCATCGCCACAACTGCGACCTGCAACAGGACAGTAAAGAAGGCATTGGAGCCAAATAGAATGATCCCACGGGACACCCCGATCACAGGAAGCGCAATATAATAGAGAAGCCATGAGAGACCACGTAGGATGCCCACAATTGTCAACAGCACAAAAATAGGGACGTTCAATTGAAGTTCCACATCAAACAGTGGCAATGCCATTAATAAAAAGATGACACTAATCAAGATTGAAACACCTGTTGCCTGAATTGCATTGACCTGCGCCACAATTGGTTTCATGAGAATGATACCAACAGCAACAAAGATGGTCGTGGCTATTCGGGCTGACTCACCAATACCAATTTCCAATGTAAATGCATTGGGGTTAAAATTGATCAAAAATGCACCAAGTAGGATAAACCCGCCCGCGATCCAGTGTTTGGATTGTAGCCGTTCGCTCAAGAAAACAATCGCAAAAATGACCACAACGGGTGATTGAAGTAACCCCAAGAGTGTTGACTTGCCCGAACCAATAAGCAATACAGAATAATAGCTCCCTAGAGTCGATGCGACATACAGGCAGATAGAGACGATAATCAGGTTACGCCACTGCTTGCGGCTTAGGGTCCAAACAGAAGGTTGGGAAGACCGTATGGAAAACGCTATCAGGCTTATACCGCCAGCAACATTGGACAAAATAATCGCCCAAATGAGTGGAACTCCATAGAACTGGAGCAGCGTTTCGGCAAAAATCCAACTAAATGCGGCACATGTAGCCGCAAGAAGAACATAAAAACTTGCCCGTACTGTAGATGTCATAAATTATATAATGTGTGTTGTAATGGTTGGTTGAATCGAATTTGATTCGCCGCATTGTACCATTGAAGGAGAGAAGAAGGAAAGGAGATGTGTAATGTATATCGGGTTAATTGGAGACCTACACGGACACGTATTTGAGACACTCGCGGCGATTGCCATTTGGCAGAATCGCATCGGTCGGCAATTTGATCTATTGATTCAAGCGGGTGATTTGGGGGCGTATCCCGATTTAGCCAAGTTGGACCCGGATTCTGTCCGTCACATGGCCGCAGACCCCGCAATTGGAGACTTCTCACGTTTTTTGACGATCAGGGGTCGGCAAAAAGAGGCGTTACATACGTTACGCAACCAGTTCAAATCGCCAATTTATTTTCTACGCGGCAATCATGAAGATTTTGATTGGCTCAAGCAACTGTCATTGCATACGGAACCCGATGGTGGGATAAACGCTATGCAGGGGACGGCACAGGTTGATCCTTTCAACTTCTATCGCTATGTGCCAGACAACACAGTGTTGCAATTCGTGGACAACAACGGCCAATCTCTCGCTATTGGTTTTTTGGGCGGTGTTGAGGAGCTAACAGGCCCACCTGCGTTCGACCCAGAGGCATATGTCGCCATGTTAGCACGGAAATCGGGGTCTATTGATATCCTGATTGCGCATGAGGGACCGTACGGCAGCAGCATTGGCTATCATGGTGATACACATGGCTCACAGATGATTACCCGTTTAATTGAACACTTGAAGCCCCCCTTCCTTGTTGCGGGTCATGCACACTGTCTATCAGGGCCAGCCATGTATGACGAAACGCTCTATTTAGGACTCAATATCATCCGCTCCTCAGCCCTCTGGTATCCAGAAGCCACTGGATTACAGCCGGGGTGGATTGGCATTCTGGATACGGATGCATCCACGCTTGAGCCTGTCACCGATGCATGGCTCACCGAGTTTGACACGCCATTTTCGTTTGATGAGTGGTGGGCAAAATTTCGATAGCATCTATGCACGGTTCATGACCACGATGCCGCTCACAATGAAGATACCACCGATGAGGGCTGTGAGCAGATTCCCAGGTAGCCGAATGCCCAAATCGGGTGCAATCGCAACCATAATTAATTGAAAAATGACTGTAAAGAAGGCGTAGGATACAAAGATGATGGCGGCTCGTGATGCCCCGATATGGGGCAATGTGGTGTAATAGACAAACCACGCCGTGCCTCGAACAATGCCCATGAGCAAGATCACCAACAGCACAGAGACACCAAGCTGTACCCCGACATCAAAGATGGGGAGCGAAAAGGAGAGCATTCCTGCACCAATCAGCAAGGCTACCCCTGTGACTTGAATAGGGTTTACTTTTTCTACAACCGACTTCATGGTGACAATGCCCGCACCAATACAAAAGGGTGAGATAATGCCCAATAGTTCTCCCCAACTCATATTGAACGCCAAGGCATCGACATCAAAATTGATCAAAAATGCGCCGATAAGCACCAAGACACCCGCCAACCAATGTTTAGGAGAGAGCCGTTCTCCTAAGAAGACGATGGCTAAGACAACGACAATGGGTGACTGTAATAACCCTAGCAATGTTGCCTTCCCAGAG
>JBCCFC010000622.1:0-8056 GCA_039029935.1 Chloroflexota bacterium | reverse complement strand
TAACTGGCAAATATTACTACTTTTAATTTTTGTTGTAACTACACAGTTACTCTTATGCAACATGTTGTATCGCTAGTTTTCTCAAGAGGCAATTGGAATATCGCGAATTATGAGTATATCTCAACTATATTTTCCCATCAATATAGATTATGTTAATTATGCATTGATACGGACTCACCACATCAAAAATATAAAACAGCCACAACTTTTCAAACCTTCAGCTCTTCTTCCTGTATTCAGCTAAAACAATATCTGTCACCTGCGCCGTTCGCAAAGCTGTGTATCCCGTACTCGGGCAGGGAGAACCACCATGTAGCTCATTCATGATGGTCTGGACCAGTGGTTGATGGACATGTTGTGGGTCGGGGATGTCAAATGTTTGTGTTCCCTCAGCGGTGGTGAGTGTCACGGGCGTGAGAGCGAAAAAGCTCATAGAGACGTGGCCGCTGTTGCCATAGACCGTGACAGACTCTTCTTTGTGGGCTGTGGTGTAGGCAAAGATACCACTGGCAAGGATACTGCTGGGAAAGATACTGCTCTCAAAGCGGAGGGACATGCTTACCGTGTCCTCTGCTTTGTATTCACCAGCCAAGTTGACGGCAATGGCGTTGACTTCTGCGACGGGACCAAAGGTGTAATCCATCCAGTCAAGCGTGTGCGAGTGGAGGTTGACAAACTGCCCACCACCGCTGATCTCTGGGTTGACGACCCAACTATCGGCGGCCCTTGCGCTTGGCTGAATCCCTTGGATCATAAAATTACGGATGACAACCGCGCGAGGTTCGCCAATTTGTCCAGATTGGATAATCTCGCGCATCTTCTCAAAGCGAGGCAAGCAGCGACGATAGTAGCCGACCCAGAGAGGAACCCCTGCTTTTTCACACGCAGCAATCATGGCCTCACATTCGCTGGCATTCAAGGCCATCGGCTTTTCAACATAGACAGGTTTGCCCGCTTCGGCCACTTTGATGGTGTATTCCATGTGGCTTGATGGCGGTGTGGCAATGTAGACGGCATCGACATCATCGTCATTGATCAGGGCGTCACCATCATCATACCATTTGGGAACGCCATGACGACGGGCATAGTCTGCCGCTTTTTCACCAGTCCGCCGCATGACCGCGACCAGTTCTGAACCGTCAACTTTCTGAAATGCAGGCCCACTCTTGACTTCGGTCACATCACCACAACCAATAATGCCCCACCGAATGGGTTTGTTTGGATTAAATTGTTTCATTTATAGTCTCCATATTTTAATCAAGAACTTCTTTCGGCACGAATCAATGTCACTTCCCGACCGCTGGGTGTCTGCATTAATTCAGTTGTTGTCCGGTCGGCAATATCTGGTAGTCCACTGCGTTGATCAAAAATCACCAGCCACCCACTATCAAGTGTCAAGCCTTTCAGGTACGTGTCTAGCTGTATCAATCCATCGGCTAGTGGGTCTTTCTCGCCATCGCGCCAAACCTTGAGTTCCATTGCCAATTCAATATCGCCATCGGTCAGATAGAGGTCCAGCCGACCCATGCCAATCGCATATTCACGGTCGATTTTGCCATTACCATTGACGACACGATGTAGAAAGGCCATCATCACCAAGTGAGGTGCAATCTCGTGATAGGATGCACTTTTGAGCAGTGGCTGCCCATGACGACGCCAGAAGGCCAAAAATGCGTCCAACAACTGTGTAATGTTGAGTGATCCATCTGGATTGAGCCATGTCGGTTGAATCATCGGCAGTGAGTCTTGGGGCCCGCTTGCCAACATGCGCGGAATGACTTCTTTGTAGATGGGGTTGGCAATGACAAGACCACTGCCATTGGCTCGACGCACCAATCCTAGATCAACGGCGTAGTCTCTGTCATCTAACGGCACATTTTCTAGCGTTCTCCCTGCTAAAATTGGTTCAATCACATGGTGAATACGACTATCGTGCAGTTTGTCGGTGAGTTGATCGAGATGTGTTTGTCGGTTCTGAATGATGGTTTCCTTTGCGATGTCAATGTGTTCGATTTCGACCGATTCGATGGTATCAGGCACGAGTCTCTCGACACATATTTTGGCTAAAGCGTTGACAAGCCAAGGTTGGCCTTGGGATAGCTTAAAGACATGAGCAAGTGCTTCATCGGTAAAGACCTGCCCTGTCGCTGCTGTATGTTGTGTCAATAGCATATTGACTTCTGATGCTGTAAAGTTTCGTAGCGCAAAGGAATGGGCAGCGATGTTAAACGGGCTATTCGTGTTGAGATAAGGTGAACCACCACCTTTTACTTTGTAATCGCGGACATCACGTAGACCAATAATGATCAATTGAGTTACAAGGTCCCGTTGTGTTAAAAAACTTCATCAATTCTGCCCCCTTTGGCACAACCCATATACTCTGCGTCAGTCATATGAACTCGATTCGTTATTGGGCAACCATAGTATAACAGAAAAAGTGTGCGTATCCACATTTTAGGAGCGTGGACAAGATAAAACCGGAAACTTAAATGCCTGTTATACTGGTAATGTGTAACGAAGTTTCGAGTTTTATTTAATCCGCGTTCCTTAGAAAACTTTGGGACCCGTATACGACGGCTGATTCACATACCGTTCCATCGCCAAATCCAGAACAATTTCCGTCGCTGGCGGCAGCACTACACGCACATAGTTATCATCAATCGGCATAGTCACACGTTCAGTCTCCAGCGGTGGTGCGGCATAGGCTTTGTGTGAGCCGGTGTACTCACTGATACGTGTTTCATAGCTGGCAGAGATAAATTGATGCTCACCAAATCCACCTGCCTGAACAATCACTTGTCGTTCGTCAAAGGGACTGAGGTTGATGAGATGGAGGACAGTACGGTCGGCTTCCAATGTTGTCACGAGCGCGGCGACATCATTGGGCAGGCCAGGGCGTTGTGTAATGGCGTCGTAGTAGCGGACACGGCAATGGAGCAGACCACCGTTGTAGACGATCTGTGGCGCGCCGAGCGTCAACTGCACGAGGGCTTCGGTGACGATGGGGTTGTGTTCTTGCCAGTGGTGGATGTTGACTTGGGTTAAGTCGGCGTCATCTTGGGCAATCAGGGCCAGCCGCCGACAGACATTGGCATAGGCGACTTGCAGAATCTCTTCGGGATAGGTTGGGTTCTCACCTGCCAAATAGCAGAGCCAGGGCTGGTCATGTCCGCCCTCTTCTTTGTTACGAAAGGTGCGGACAGTGCGCCAGTTATAGTGCTCTTCTGCGCGTAGTGATTGTATGCGTGTCCAGTCACCCGCATTCATGGAGATGTTCCAGATGGCGGTTGGGTAGACGGCAGAGAGGGGCTGATAGTCAAACCAGCCCGAATCAGGGTCCTCACCAGAGGCATCATCAGGATTGGGATCACGATAACGGTAGGGGACGACGAATAACGCATCCGGCGGTTCCGGTGTGAGTTGGTCTACCCAATGATGCTGCAAACTCATTTCGGATGGCACGACTGAACGTGTCTCACCCAATGACCAGATGATGTCATATTGGGTGCGGGGCAAATCCAGATAAGTGTCATCACCCGTCATCAGATAGGCATTGCATCCCGCCACCGTCGCCGCCATGCCAATGTTGTAGTAGCCATGCGGCCATGTCCAGCCATACAGCCCACCATACCACTGGCCCTGCATATGCTCACCGACTTCGCCCGACAGCCCCACATTGTCCGGCAGCAGGCCATTGTTCTGCGCCGCCCGTTCCATCCAGCCATCAACGTAGCGTATAATCCACTGGCGATAGGTTTCTCGTTTTTGTTCATCATCATGCATCACAGAGGTCATCAAATAGGCATTGGCAATCAAACTGGTGACAATCAAGTTGCCCGCCACATCACCCTGCCCCATACGTTCATGCATGGCCTTCCCCATACGGCGCGCCTTGGCTGGGTCGTTGAGGTCATCATAGTGGTTGATGTCGGGTAAATCGTAAAAGGGCAACCCATAGACCCGCATCCCCGCACCCCAGTTGTAGCTTGGCTCGGTGGCATCGCTATATCCCCAGCGTGGACCACCACTGCCATTGTGTGCGGCACGGATGATGTTATGCTCGTCATCATAATTGAGTGCATCTGGGTCTTTGTTGAGATAGAAGCCCGCAAAGCGTTGCGCTCGCGCCAGATTGATCGGATTGGCAGGGTCAGCCAAGCAGAGAAAGTAGAAGAAGATGTAGCTCTCGCCTTGGTGAAACTGGTCATAGCCCCGCTCATATTCTTTGTGGACCATGCCTGCGTGCGTGAGTTGGCGCGTGATGCCATCCCAGATACGTTGCGCATGGGTCAGCAGATGGTCGCCACCACCGAGCAGGTAAAAGAGCGGCCAGTTGTAGACACTCTCATAGAAGTCATCGGCTCCATCGCGTGAGCCTGTGCCACCTTCTCGCCAGATGAGTTCGTCTTTGTTTGGTCCACTGTCACGGACGTAGCGCGCCAAAAATGGTTCGGTGGCACGGTTCATGATGTCGATGAGTTGACGTTGTAATGTTGCCCATGCGGGTGGGCGTGTACATGGGTTGGTTGCTGTGATTGTTTTCATGGTTTGTCGTGTCACTATAGTTTTGAATGTTAGTGGATCAATCTAGGAGACCTTGAAACTATCTCTTCTATCTAAAAACTGAATTGGGTTTACTTGGTCGTCCGCTTCGTTGGTCAAAAATCACCAGCCAACTCACAGAGGGTGACTTCCTTGAAGATAGGGTTGTCAATGGTGAGGCCACCACCATTGACACGGCGCACCAAGCCTAAATCAATGGCATACTCACGGTCATCTGGTGGGACAAGGACCAGTATTTGTTCGGCCAATATTGGCTCAATCACATTGCGAATGTCGTCATCCTGCAATTTATCGGTGATGTGATCAAGATATGTTTGTCTACGTTGAATGATGGTTTCCTTGGCCGTTTCAACATGTTCGATTTCGACAGATTCTGCGATATCAGGCACAAGTTCCTCCACACATATTTTGGCCAAGGCGTTGACAAGCCAAGGATGTCCTTGTGAGAGTTCAAAGACATGAGCAAGTGCTTCGTGGGTAAAGACCTGTCCTGTCTCTTCTGTGTGTTGATGCAACAGACTATTGACCTCTTTCAGATTAAAATTGCGCAGTGCAAAGGAATGGGCAACAATATTAAACGGAACAGTCCTGTTGAGATGGGGTGAATTGCTGGGGTGGATTTTGTAATTATGCACATCTCGCAGACCGATGAGGACAATTGAGCTTGGAAATCCCGTTGGACGCCGGTTGAAGCCAGAGCGCAGTTGGGGCAAAATCGAGAACAAGACCTTATGTGTCAGTGCATCCGTGTCATCCATCAATACGACAAGTGGGCGTGATGCCTCTTGCGACCAGTTGGACAAAAACTCACTGATTCGACCCCCGGGCCCGGCGGTGCTTTCCCATTGTGTGGGCTGTAGCTCTTTGGGCAGTTGAAAACGAATGGTCTGTTTCCAATCACGAAGAATGGCATTCTCTGCTGATCCTATATCATCCGGAAATGCCGAGCCTGCTTCTAGTGAAACCAGTACAGCACTATACGCTTCCGATTTCGTCAACTGCCACGCAAATTCTGCCATTGTTGTTGATTTGCCCGACTTGGGTGGGCCATAAACGACGAAGCAAGCTTGTTGTGCAATCAAGCGGTCTAGGACAACGGCATCAAGACGCATGGTTGCGGGTAGCATGTAATGATTTTTAGGGTTGCCAGACCCTGTTATGTTAAAAAATTTCATGAATTTTGCTTCCTTTCGCAATAAACACATCATCATTGTCTGAGCCATGGATTCAGACTGAGTGACCATAGTATAACAGAAAACTTGTGCGTATCCTAGCGTGATTTTGACTGTTAAGACCCACTACTCATCCCGTAACGCCGCCAACACCTCCGCATCAAACACCACCGCTGGGTCTTCACCCGCCTCCAGTACCGCAATCCACGCTTCCCCATAAAGGTATTCCCAAGGGAAGGCCGCCACAATCGGGTCGGTGGTGTTGATACGTAGCCGCAGCTTCTGGTTTTGAGTCTCTGCACGTGTCACAGCCTGTGTGTAGGGTCGGAACATATCTCCCCCTAAGAGCGCGTCAAAGAGGGCTGTCCCCATGTGTTTGAACACATCCTGAACTGGGTTTGGTGTCACAAAGGCTTTCTGGACCTCTGCCACATGCGCAAACACTGCATCAAAATTGACCTTGCTGGTCTTGCCTGCTTTGTTGCCATCATGAACCGTGACAAGGTAGTCCATGTTGGCCTCATGTGACCCCTGCTGTGATCCCTGCTGTGATGGATCCGGTGATGAAATGGTGATTTCAAAATTGTTAAACATAGACAAGCAGTATAGTATAGAAGACCCGAATTGGGCAACCTGAAGTAGAAAGGTAGGGCAATCGGTCCAATAGATGGAAAGGGGCCTCATTTCCATCTATTGGACCAATCTGGTGGTCCCGATATAGCCTATAGGTTGAGGTCTACAAATTGAAGTTTACAGGCTGGTGTCTACAGGCTGGTGTCTGCGAGACCAAAACGGTTCATCAGGCCATCGTGTTTCCAGTCCATAGTAATGATGACGTTGTGTCATATAGGTTTGAAAGTTGTCGTGGATGCCATTCTGATAGCTTTCAAGATAGGCTGAGTGGCCTCGAAAGTGTTCAATTAAGGCGCGGGCAGCGTGGCAGGCAGAAGAGATGGCAAACCCGATGCCCATAGAGGACATGGGATCATAGGCTGAGGCAGCGTCTCCGACAGCCAGCCAACCATCGCCCACGGGACTAGTGGCGACATGTGAATGTGCTTTCTTGACCCAAGGTTTCTCCGACGCGACACTACCGTTGACGCGTTGACGTGTGTGGGTTGTCTGACTTAAGAGTGTACCCCAACGGTCGATGCTTTGCGCCTGTTTTTGGCTCAGAAGATCAGCATCTGTAAACAGCGTGACGCATAGCCGCTCCCCTGGTAAACTGGCCGAATACCACCAACCTTCGGGGACTGTTTCCAATAAAATATTTTTTGGAAGTTGTCGATCATCTTTAAAATGGAGAAAGGTCCCAACGCTGACCAGATTGTCGAGTTGATGTAAGTCCGCGCCTAGCTTTCGACTGACATGCGATTGTCGTCCTGTCGCATCAACCAGAAACCGAGTTTTGATTGAGAATTCATGCTCGGTGGGATGATTGAGCCAAACCCTCCAGCCATCCCCTTCGAGCCGCTCTGCCCCCATATATTTGGTGCGTGGATAGATGGTTCCGCCATTCTGATCCACCTGCTCGGCCAGCAATTGGTCAAAGCGTTCACGGTCCAGTTGGTAGCTTTCACCATGTGGGCTGGCGATTGAATCGCGCGTGTTTAGCCTTGCGCTGCCCCACGCAGAGATTGTACTATAGACAGGTAGCGGCTGTTCCTCTAAAAAGCGTTCTTTAATGTTGAGATAATCAAGCAATGGTAGCAAGCTGGGGGCGACATGCTCGCCTATGCGGACGCTGTCGTAGGCGGTGCGTTCAACCACCGCCACACGCAAGTCCGAATAGGCAAGCAAAGCCAAAGCTGTCGCCGTGCCAGCAGGACCACCACCGATGATTAACACATCTGTGGTTTGAAAATCCTGTGACATGGTATCCCTAGCGTCGCATTCTTGTTCCAGAGCGTGGCACACGCGGTCTCGAACGAGAGAGTCTTACTGGTTTAAAGGCTCTTTGCTCAAGGTAATCGGCTAGTTTAGCACCCCGTGTCCCCTTTGCTCGTACACGTGCTATCTCTCTTTCAATATAGAACATAGGCACAGATGTATCTTCATCCTCTTTGAAACCTGTGAGAAGATTCATACCAAACTCTATCGCCACAAACTGGTCATCATTGCGTTCGGTCTCAACAAAATATGGGTAGGCTGGTGCATCTGGATTTTGATCTCGGATGAATCCAAGCGCGAACCAATAGTTCACCATATCAACAATTTTGGTGATATGGTGAACTATTGGTTCGCGCTTGGATTCATCCGAGATCAAAATCCAGATGCACCAGCCTACCCATATTTTGTTGAGACCGAACGCAATGATGACC
>JBCCFC010000621.1:0-8067 GCA_039029935.1 Chloroflexota bacterium | reverse complement strand
GAGCAAAAATATTGTAGCAATCGCATTGATATCAAAGTGTTGTGTTGAATTTGTGTGCAGAGTGTAAACTGAGAGAAATGATATGAATTTATTTGCTACATTATTGCTTGGAAGCCTAATCGCCGATTTTCCCCTTCAAACCAATTGGATTGCACGCATGAAATCCAAAGGAGTGGTCGGTCTACTTCCGCATATCTTGGTCTATGTTTTTGTGACAGCCTTATTGTTACACAACCCACTGCAAAATATGTCATTTATTCTTGTGCTCGGCATTACACACTATGCCATTGACTGGACAAAAACAACGCTTTGGCCGCAATGTACAACAGCAGCGTTCATCATCGATCAAGTTGCCCACATCGTTACACTGGCCTTGTTTACGTGGCTTGCCCCTATGATTACGTCAATCCCACCAGAAGGGATTCTGCCCACGGCTGTGCTATATCCTGCGCTGATTTATGCATCCTTCTTGGGCAGTTTGGTTTGCTTTTGGATTTGGGCCAATAATGAAGGCGCATCGTTTGTCAAAAAGACAGGCATCCAGACCAACCTCGAAGATGGTAGTAGCTGGTTTGAATTTTGGACATTGGTCAATGCATTGCCGATGAAATGGGTGCAACAACAAATGTTGGCCGTTACCCAACGTGCGGGGATGGTTTTGCTGGGGGTTATTACGATTTTCCTATTCATTTTATAGTCAGCATAATGCCCGACCATAAACACCGCTACCTACATTAGCTGCTCCTTGGCAGACGCCAACAACGCCTCAGCCATCTCATAAGATAGCCCACTTCCCCCGCCCTGTGCAAACTCCGGTCGTCCACCACCTTTGCCATTAAATTGGCTTAATGTTGTCTTCAACACATTGCCCATATGCGGGCCACCATCATCTGAACGCGTAAAAATACACGAATATCGAGACGCCTCGATGTGTTCCGCTGGATGCTCAACCACACAAAACAACACAATCACATTGGGATGCTCTTTTAAATCCATCGCCACTTTTTTGACATGATCGATATCTTCATTTGTCCACACAGTCGAGATAACCGTATATGAATCTAATAATGTGGCTGTATCGAGTAATTCGGCCACAATCTGACCCCGTTGTGCCTCTTTGAGCGTCGCAATCTGCTTCTCAGCCGCTTTTAACTGCTCTAAATTGCGCTCAATCAGCGTCGCGACCTGACGATAATCCGTGCTAAACAAGAGGGCAGCCTCCTGCAACACACTGTCTTTCTGAATATAATCTTGCAAAGCTCGTTTGCCGCATAAAAAGGTCACCCGTGTCTGCTTTTGCTTCTTCTTGCTACGTCGCTCCATACGCAACAGTTTAATCGGCCCAACTTCAGCAGTGGTGTTGCAATGTGTCCCACCACAGGCGGAATAGTCAAATTGCTCTATTTCAACAATCCGAATCTCGCCTGATACCTTGGGCGGTCGGCGTAGCGGGACTTTATCCAGTTCTGTATCGTTGACAAAATAAGCCTTGATTGGTGTACTGGCATAGACAATCTCGTTGGCATACGCTTCGGCTTCGGCCAGTTGCTCCGGCGAAATTTTTTCCACATCCAAATCAAGCGTTGATTCTGTCTCTCCAAAGTGAACAGAGACCGTCTCAAAGCCAAATAGGTGGTAGAAAACCTGTGATAGCAGATGTTGCCCAGAGTGCTGTTGCATATGGTCATAGCGGCGCGGCCAGTCGATTGTGCCATAGATTTCGTTGTCTGTATCCGTATCAGTGGGAGCATCAAAAGTTTGGTCAAGGACATGATAGATCGTGCCATTGTCGATCACCACATCAATGACCTTCGCCAACGGCACATCCAAGTCGCGGTAGAGTGTACCCGTGTCAAAAGGTTGACCGCCAGAGGTGGGGTAAAAAATTGTTTCATCAAAGACAACGGCGGGTTTGTCCCGCCATGTCGTCAATGTGAATTGATTGGTTTGCATTTGCGTTGTGTAGCTTTCTGTAAAATAGAGTTGCTTTGTCATTGTTATCCCTGTGTTTCTTTTCGTTTTGACGTTTTATCGTAAATCTGGCTACCTGTAGGACAATGATGATTAAACCTCATCATTTTCAAGACAAACATCGAGATTGTCAGACTTTCATCAACCATTGATTCTCGGTTCGTAAAAAGACCATAGTAAAGTAACTATCTCGATACTCATAGAAGCAATAGAACTGAACACCGAATGGTTTATTTAGGTCGCAATAGGGTGTACCCTGCGTGTCCCAAGTCAAGCGATGGTCGGTTTTGATTGCCAACAGAGAACCATAATCAACAGGTATATTGCAAATTGTATCGAGCAAAGCTGTGCAGAACTGTGTTTGCCTAAACTCATCTGGCAAGAATTTTATGATTACCTCGATATCCGATGACTTCAACAGCTTTGGTATATCACGGATAATAATCTCCTCGATTGCCTCGGCAGCGATATGATCGATTCGGTGTGTATCATAATCCATTCCATCATCGTACAGAGCGGCATATGTCAGAGCTTCAACGGCACGAAGATCACCAACTTTACTTAAGGCAAATGTTGCATTGAAGCGAACATCGCTATCCATGTCATGTAGTAGTCGATCTACCAATAATTCAATCACCATAATTTGAGCATTAGAGTCGTCGGTATCCCAAGACAACGCACCGCAAATCTGCCAGCGTAGTATTTCATCGCTACTTTGCAGTAATGGTTTGATAATGGGGAGGGAGCGGGATAGATCAAACCAAATCAGCCCTTGGACAATTTGACAATAGACACTTCTATCTTCATCGTCCAGGTATAACAAAAAGTGGTCGAATAAATCAGGGCAACCAAAACGACAAAGCAGCTTCACAACCATATATCGGTCTGTAGTTGTTGGTTCCGCCAATAATGCCAAGAGGTTTTGAATAATCGGATCTGAAGTCGGCAGGTTTAGCCGTTCCACCCCTGCTGTAAAAAAATGAAGTTTAGACAGAATACTGCGATGCTGCTCTTTATCAATATCAAACAGATGAGCAACAAGTCGAGAAATAATCATCATGGGATTGATATGCCCCAAAATAACTTGCTCTCTTGGGAATATACCTCTTGGCGTTTCTAAGAGAATTTTTAGCAGCATTTCTTGAATCAGTTCAGGATCATGTTGTTCTATCCACAAGGCAGCTTGTTCGGGAAATTGAAAGCGTGATCCTGGTATGCACTCAAGAGCCTCGATAAGTGTTTCTTCGGTTAATGGTACTGATTGATTACTCACTTTTTCTACATCACTCCTATTTCAGCAAAAATTACCGAAGTCAGCCTGTCACGCTAGTAGCGTGATCTGCGAATCGACCACCGCTCCACCGCTCACCGCTCCACCGCTCACCGCTCCACCGCTCACCGCTCCACCGCTCACCGCTCCACCGTTCCACCGCTCCAACGCCTACTCTCCCTGCGAATACAACTGCACCTCACTATAGATCGGTTTTGGCTCAAAATCGGTGCGCACAAAGGTAAAATAGTCCTGATAGCTTTTGGCATCCCAAGGATAGCGGAAGGCCCAGAAGGAGACAGATTCGACCCAAGGCCATTCTTTCTGAGCAAACTCATAGGCGCGGATGGTGTAACGAATGCGCTTGCTGGGTCGCACCGCCCGTGTCCAGCGTGGGTGATCGTTCCAGCCCCCCTCGGTGATCATCACGGTTTTGTCGGCATCGCCGTTGGCAACCATGATGTCGCGTAACAATTCTGTGCGCCGAAAATTAACAATCTCTGGCCCCGGTGATTCATCTGGTTCTGAATGCCATCCATAGGAATGGACGGAGAGGATGTCAAAGTAGTCGGCTGCGCCAGCGTCATACATTGCCTGTAGATAGGCTAGGTCGTTCATGGCCCATTCGCTGCCTGGCGGGGCGAGTGTTGGGGCCAATGCACCTGCCAGTACCTGGACATCAGGGTTGGCGGCTTTGACCATTGGATAGACCACACGCAGCATCTCCACATACTTGGCCGGGTCTACCGATTCATAGCCCCACTCTAGGGCGAGATTGGGTTCATTCCAAATGATGATGTAGTTGATTTCGCCCTGTGCATCTTCATTTACAGGATTATACCGTGTGACGAATTCGGCGGCGAAATGGCCGAATGCCTCAAACTGCTCTACATCCAAATAAAGCGGCGTGGTGTCGGCGGGGCGCGCCCATTCCGGCACAAAGCCAAGACGCGCAATCGTCTCCAGCCCCTGACGATTGGCGTGTTGCACCACTTGGTCGCTGTGAACCCAGTTGTAGCGTCGCCGGTTTGGCTCAATGTAGGCCCAAGGGAAATATTCCACAATCCAAGGCGCACCCATCTCGCGTACCATTTCTAAGGTTCGCTTGATTTTCCACGGCTCGACCTCATCGGTCAAGCGTGTGTGGACACCCATGATGGGATTGATGGTCTGTACTGTCTGCTTGGGACCGAGCGGAACATCGTTGGATTGTTGTGAACGGAACCATGTGTAGATGCCGATGGTGAGGATGAGGAGGGCGATGAGTGTCGCAATTATGGTGAAGCGGCGATTTGTGAACAAACGTTTATTGAGCATAAATAGAAAATCTCGTTCTCATGAATTCTAACGCTAATTTGACCCGTTTGTCCATAGATTAACGTTGATTCCGCTTTTTGTCCAAACGTCGTGGCGACCATGCAATCCATTGGAAATAGTTTTCGATGAAATTGTGACAAAATTTTAAGAACCACACTGAAAACGTTGACAAATGTCAGAAAGTCAGGTACCCTATTATAAAAATAAATTTCGCTTATAGTTATTTATAAGTCATGGAGGAGTATTAATGTCGGATAGAGTCAGTATCAGGAATGTATCCCTTGATTATGCTCAGACAAAAATTGCTCAATTGTTTCAACCTCATTGTAATGAGTGGGAACAAAATCGTGCGATTTTAGCAAATTAGATATGGAGAATGTAGGATATGACTATGGTACAACCACAAATCCTTGACACCATTTCCCTGACGGAACTTGGGCAAAAACTCCAACGAGTTCGCAAACGACAGGGAATTACGCAAGCTGCTGCGGCAGAAATGCTTGGCGTTGCGCGCACAACGATTACGGCCATCGAAAAGGGGGAGAGGCGTATCAAGGCTTCAGAGCTATTGACGCTCTCTAATATATATGGTCAACCAGTAGGGAATTTCCTAAGTGGCAGGCCAATCATCGAGCCGCCTGCTGTTTTATTCCGTAGCGATTGGTCAAAGGATGCTAACTCTGAAGCAAACCAGCATATACGCAAGTCTATCAATCAGTTGACAGAGTTAGCGACAAACTATTATGAACTAGAACAACTAACCAATAATGTACGCAATAACTACTACCCACCCCCCTATCGTTTTAGCAACATTTCTGGAACGGAACAGGCGGCCGAAGGCTTGGCAATCTCTGAGCGGAACCGGCTTGGTTTAGGGGATCGTCCTATCCTGCACTTACGTACATTATTGGAAGAGACTGCAGGATTACGAATTTTTTATCTACCTCTACACAATTCAAACAAATTTTCCGAAATCTATTTTTTTGATCAAACATTAGGTGGCTGTATTGCAATCAATCAAAAACATGCAGCGTCTTCGGGTCGCTGTCGCTGGTCGTTAGCGCATGGCTATGCTCATTTCTTGGCACATCGCAACGTGCCAGTTGCAGCAATCTACACGAATGGTCGTAAACCAGAGAACGAACATTTTGCCGATAGCTTTGCTGAATATTTCCTAATGCCAACAAGCAGCCTAACCCAATGTTTCAATCAGATATATCAAGCCAAAGAAAAGGTGACACCAGCCGATTTGGTGCAACTGGCAAATGATTATGGTGTTTCCTTTGAAGCATTGGTCCGGCGCTTAGAAGGTATGAAATTGGTTCCCAAAGGAATTTATGACAGACTCAAACAGCGCGGTTTTAAGCCAGATGACGCAAAAAAGGAATTACAATTACCTGACTTTTCTGAACCAAGCGAAATGCTTCCAGAACGGTATTTTGCGTTGGCAATGCAGGCATATGATGAAGAAAATATCTCCGAATCTCAACTGGCAGATTTTCTTCAAGTAAATCGGTTGGATGCACGCAGGCACTATATCAACTGGCAACAGAAAGCGAAGCAAACTGGTCGTAATCTCGATGTCATGCAACTACAGGTGGCATAGTTTCTAACAATGACATTAATATTCAAACATGACATATTGATTCTCGATGCATCCTCTGTAATCAGCCTCTATGCCTCAAGGAGAATGGAAGAAATTTTGAGAGCGGCCCCAACTGATAACACGATTACAGCCTATGTCGCGGAAAAAGAAGCATTAACAATTCAAGGAGCAGATGGTGATGAGGCTATTGATCTTGAACCAATGATTTCGGCGGGGCTAATCCAAATCGTGACGCTAGAGACGGAAATAGAGCATGAAACAGCACTTACTATTGTTGCGGCTGTTGGAGGGCAAGGTGAGGCTGAAACAGGTGCAATCGCCATCCATCGCAACTGGTGTATGGCTACTGATGATAAGAAAGCCCGAAATTTTCTTGCGGGGATGTCAAAAGAGTTGCAGATCATCTACACATTAGAAATCGTCAAACACTGGGCCGATTCATGCGCCGTTCCAGATACAGAGTTGAGAACCGTTCTACAGAATATTCATATTGGCGGTAACTATTCTTTGAAAAAATCTCATCCGCTTTATGATTGGTGGCAGCAGTTCGTGCCTTAGAAGCATGTTGAAGAGAACCGGGTCAAGTGAAATGGGATGCGGATGAACGCAGATAAACATAGATTTTCGTTCAATATAAATAAATTTCAGTAGCGGCAAGAGGAACATACAATAGCGGATTAGGCGGGGAACCCTCTGGGTCCTAACGCTGGTTTGTTCACAAGTCGCATTAGAGAATGCGACCTCCGCTATGGACTTTGTATGTGGGTTTTGCTGCCACTGATAAATTTCAGCGTTTATCTGCGTTCATCCGCATCTCATTTTTCTCCAGAACACTTAATGGCTTATATTAGGCACTTTCTGAAATAGGACCGCCAGTCCACCTAAGTACATGTGCGGCAGTACTTGGCGGGGTGGGGAATCGCTAATAATTAATTGTTGAATTGTTGAATTGATGAATTATTAATGTCTCTGCTCGCCAAATCTTGCCAAAACATCTAACTGAAATTTGTGTCAAATAGAACGGTGTAGAGTATAATCCTGCTGTTGTATATGTTTATCAATCGAACAAAGGATTACAATATGTTTTCAGGTTCATCATGGTTCAGTAATTTGAGGCAACGTTGGAATTCCCTCTCTCAATATGAAAAAATCGTTATCGGCGTCGTCGGTGCGCTTATCGTATATGGCCTTGTAAGCACAACTGCGGGTGGCCGCTTATTCAATCCGGGTTGGCTGATTGGTGCCGCAGGCATCGTCTTTATTGCCTTCCCCGTGCACGAATTGGCACATGCGGCAGCGGCGGTCTATCTAGGCGACAATACCCCTGCCAGAGATGGTCGGTTGACCATCAACCCATTGGCGCACATTGATCCCTTTGGGGCAGTGTTAATTTTTCTGGTTGGGTTTGGATGGGCAAAGCCTGTGCGCTGGAATCCCAACAATATTGATATTGATGTCAAGATTGGCTCAATTATTGTAGCCGCCGCAGGGCCGTTGAGCAACCTTGTACTGGCAATCATCTCACTGTTGTTGATTAACATTTTAGGATTGTCACAATTTAGTCTATTCACGAGCATTCTCACCTTTTTTGCCTTTATTAATGTATTGCTATTTGTCTTTAATCTGATTCCTGTTCCCCCATTGGACGGCTCACATATTCTCTTTGCGTTGCTGCCCGGCGACACATATCAATTGCAGATGACACTTGCACAATATGGCATGTTCATCTTGTTGGGCATCATCATGTTGCTGCCAAGTCTGATTACGGGGCCTTCGGTGTCCAACGCCGGTTCTTCCGGCGGGATATGGCAGTCGTCAGCCTTGCCGACGATCACATGACGCAATGGGTCCCATTCGTTCCAGCTGTTGACGGTGGTTTTTTCTGCGCTCCAGGTCATTTTCT
>JBCCFC010000620.1:0-8079 GCA_039029935.1 Chloroflexota bacterium | reverse complement strand
ATGGTACTATAGTTTTTCTTAATTGATTTAACTGATTTAATGTTGTGCTTTGGACAATCCCTAGTGCTTTAAGATTATATGTCAAGGCTCTTGCCAAACGTTTGAGGGTGGGATGACCCCACTCTTTTGCAGTTGAATTGTCTTCTGTTAACTCAAGTGCCTCTTCAAACGTCTCTAATGCTTCATGAAGACGGCGTTGTGAATCCAATACGCCCCCTTTGGCCTGTAAAGCGAACCACTGAATTTCTGCTTCATCAACCATTTGTGCAGCAAGGTCAAATGCCCACAAGGCATGAGACCAATCCTGTGTACTGTCATAAACCATGCCAAGATAAAAGTAACAGTTCCCAATCGCTTGAGGCGAATCAGCTATTTCAGATTTCAATACGGGCAATATTTCTTCGATGAATGGCGCAAACTCCTGTGGGGTGTATACGAGAGCAACCTCCTTCAAGCGTTCAAGGCATTGTTCCGCAAGTTTATCCTGTTCGGGGAAATTTGTTGCTGGGCTTTCTGTTGGGGTATTTGTTGATTGTGCCAACAATGTTGAAGGCATCCATATCGTCGGCAATAGAATAGCTATGCTGAGTATCAAACGTATCCAAGTACATCTTTGTGTAGTCATAGGGTAATCCCTCCTTAAATCCATTAATACACATCCACATACAACCGCGTCATATCACACGCTGAATCACGATGAATATCCACCATCACCAACACGGCATCCCATGCGTTGAGCGAAATCGGTACGGCATAGGTGTTGGCAGGACGGTCTCGTGCATCGCCGCCGCGGATCCGAAACTCATAGTGCTTTTGTGGTGGCTGATTGTTGGGTACTTTGAAGACGCCGACCCACACGCCATCGCCACAATTGGTGTCGATTTTGTGTGCATGAACGTTAACATTGACATAGCGATTATGGTCACTCTGCCAGCGATAGGCGATGCGTCCCGTTGCGCCCGGATGCACTTCCCCGCCTTCACAAATACGCACATGACCTTCCTGTGCGGTTTGCCAGCAGTTGCGTGTATGCGAGCCATCCCCCGGATTGTAGGCAGCAAAGTAGTCAAAGTTTTTGAAGACGCCAGAGTTGCGTCCCGTTTCGACTTGATAGGACCAGCCATAGACGCCCTGTTGACCAGTAAAGTGGTGGACGTTGCTAACCAGAGGCTGAATGGGTCTAGGTGTTGGGGGGACTTTGGTTGGGGGGACTCTGGTTGGGGGGACTCTCGTGGGTGGAATGGGCGTCGGTGGCAGCGATACACTACGATACGGCGTGGGCGTCAGTGTCGCTGGGCTGGATTTCGTTTGTCTGGGTGAAGGTGTTGCCTCGTCGGTTGATAGCACCGATTTTTCAGCGATCATCCACGTACTCTGACGGACAAGCAGATAGTGTGCAGTAAAAGGTTCGTCAAAGGATGCGGCTTGATTCAACACACCATTGCAATAATAGTCGGCATCCCAATGCTTCTCCACATCGACAGTAATTTCGGTCGCTGAAAGCCGCCGCCACTTGACAATCTCTGATGGGGCTAAATCACGAAATCGCCAAAAGCACCCTCGGTCAAGATTGTATTGTATTCCGTTGCGCTGGTCTTCGAGTGCGGTTCCCGTGAGAACTGTGGCAAGTTGAGATGCATCAGACCGCTCATTGGATTGATGATGAATGGTATCCCAGCGTTCTACCACGCGTTTAATCGCATTGCGCGTTCCGTTAGAGATGTGGCTACTACTCGTTACTTTAATGATACGGGTACGAGTCGGGTTGACTGACGGTGTACGCGTGGACGTTACTCGTGTTGCGGATGGACGTGTGGATGTGGCGCGCCGAGTGGCCGTTGGCGTTCGACCGGATGGCGCTGTGATGGGCTTGACCTCACCAAACCGTGTTTTTGTTGTGCCAATGGGTAATTGGTCCGTAAATGCCTGAGCAACGCTACGAAACTCATAGGCGCAACTGTTGCTAAAATAGGCCGTTTGAAAAGAGTCTAGCGTTCCAGCCACACCCGTCAAGTCAAAGGCAAGCGTACTTGCTGTATTGAGATTTTCGAGCCAGAATGAGAACAGAATGAGTGATGTTGCACTTGTCGCGCTATTTGTCCCGCCAGGGGTCAAGGGTACATGGACATAATCGCTTTGGACAACAACACCCGCCCCTTGAATGTCCAATGATAGTGATGCACTGCTCAATGATGTCTGAGTTGGGTCATAGAGAATGCTGCCTTGGATGATGGCCTCCCCTTGGGTTGTACTGCGCCATGTCGTGTCTATGCCTGTAGTTGAATCCAGATAGTCGGTACAGTCCTCTGTCAACGTATCTATCATGATTGCGGGCTTGAAGTTTCCCATAAAATTCCGCGACTGGAACAAATGCATCCAACCCACGCTGTCTTTGTGGCGAACCAAAAACCAGCCACCATCTTTGTCTGTGCCAATCACTTGCACTCGCGCGCCTCTTTGCACAGTACCATTGTTGGCTTTACTCTTCGGGTGTGATGGCGATAGTAGGAGGTCTATGTCTAGTGCCGTTTCAATTTCTGGCAAAGATGTATACGGCAGTGCCGGGTCGATTTGGGTAATACATCCCGTCAAGATGATTAATAGACATAACGATAGGAAAATTCGTGTTTTTGTATACATAATCTGGCTCCGTTCAATTCGTTTAAATACTACAACGGGACCCAGAGGGTTCCTCGGCATGGAACGGATTTTTTCCTCCGTGCGGGGTGAATCCGTTCCTATCCCTAATCCGCTGCAGTATGTAGAGGGCATTACTATTGCGCTTGCACCACATCCCCTTCTAAGTTGTTCTGGAAACGATTGCCCTCCATTTGTGGGGCAGAGTTGATGTCATACCAGATGCCTTGTGCAAAGTTGTCAGTGATTGTGTTATTCGAAATAGTTGGGGAAGCTCCCTCCATGTAGATTGCACCATAGCGACGTCCACCATGTTCCCCTGCATAACGGATAGTGGCATGTTCAATCACAGAATTGGCATCATTGCTGCTATCAAAGAAGCGAATATAGGTCCAATCTCCAGCACCGGGAATACTTGCGGTTTGGTCGCCATTGGTATCGCCAAGAATCGTATCATCTTTAAGCGAAGTAAAGGTGATTTGCTGATCTGGGGTCCCTACCGCGCGAAATGCCCCATAAATATAGACATAGGAGTCATCTTCAAATTTGACATTGACACCTGGTTCAACGGTCAGCATAGCTCCTTGGTTAATGCGTAATTCGCCAAAGACGACATAGGGAATATCCGTGTTACGCCACAGCCCACTCTGTTTCATCGTACCTGCACGTATCGCCATCCCGTTGCCAATATTGCGAACCAAGTGGTTGCCACTCACATCAGGAAAAGAGTGGACATCGCTACTGATTGCATATCCGAAACTGTCCGCAATCGTGTTATTGACCAGCGTAGGCGATGCAGATTCTAAGTGGATGGTCCCCAAACGCTTGCCACCCCGTTCACCTGCATAGCGCACCACTGCATGTTCGATGGTAGAATTATTGTCGTTGCTGCTATCCAAGAATTTGATGTGCGCCCAGTCACCCATCGACGGAATACTGGCCTGTTGGTCGCCATTGGTGTCGCCAAGCAGCGTGTCGTCTTTGAGTGAGGTGAAGGTGATGGCTTGGTCGGGTGTGCCGATGGCTCGGAATGCACCACCTACATGCATGTAGGCATTGTCGCCAAACTTGATCACAACACCGGGGTTGATGGTCAACATTGTACCCAGATTCACGGTTACATTGCCCAGAATGACATAGGGGATATCGGTATTTTGCCAGATGCCACTTGTTTTCATTTCACCCTGACGGATTTGAAAGCCATTGCCTACATTGCGCGCCAACTCATTGCCGCTTACCGTTGGGAAGGAATGGACATCGCCACTCAATGCATACCACCACCCATCTTCAATTGTATTGTGCTGGATGGTGGGCGATGCGGCCTCCAAGTGGATTGCTCCAACGCGGTTGCCTTGATGTTCTCCGGCATAACGAATGACACTATGCGCCACAATTGAGTTGGCGTCGTTGCTGCTATCACGGAATCGAATCATGGTCCAATCACCAGGCACAGGGATGGTTGCGCCCGCATCGCCATTGGTATCGCCATCGACTTCATCATCTTTGAGCGAGGTCAGGATAATTTTGTCGTCCGCTGTGCCGACTGCTTGCAATGTGCCAAACACATCAATATAACTGTCATCGCCAAACTTAACGGTCGCGCCAGATGCAATACTCAGCATCGCCCCTTCCTTAATTGTGACACGACCCAGGATGGCATAGGGCATATCTGTGTTCGCCCATGTTCCGCTGGTGGTCATATCGCCTTGCCGAATTTGAAATCCATTGCCTGCATTATTACGCAGCGTGTTGCCTTGAACGGTCGGGAAGGAATGCACATCGCCGCTGATCGCATACCAGAAGCTATCTTCAATCACATTGTTTTGGATTGTGGGTGACGCCGAGTCGAGATGAATGGTACTCCAAGATGTTCCTTGGTGTTCACCTGCATAGCGAATCGTTGTGTGTTCAATCATGGAGTTGACATCGTTACTTGTGTGATGGAACCGAATTGTTGCCCAATCACCTGCCGAAGGGGCGCTTGATGTGCCATCACCATTGGTATCACCCAGAACGGTGTCGTCCTTGAGTGAGGTCATTGTAATGGATTCATCCAGTGTTCCGACAGCACTCAATGAACCATAGATATGAAAATAAGCGTCATTGGCAAACTTGACCACTGCTCCCGGGGCAAGCGTCAACGTTGCCCCTTCATTGACCTTAATTGTGCCAAAAATCGTGTACGCGATATCCGTGTTGTGCCATGTCCCGCTCATCCGCATCTCGCCCTGACGAATCTGGAATCCATTGCCCACGTTCTCCACAAGCTGATTGCCAATCACCGTAGGGAATGAGTGGACATCGCCGCTCAACGCATACCAACCATTGCGCTCAAACACATTGTTGAGAATCGTTGGCGAGGCCGATTCCAGATGAACCGCGCCCCAGAGGTTGCCTCGATTTTCACCTGCATAGCGGATGATGGCATGTTCGATGATGGAGTTGACATCGTTGCTGCCATCACGGAAGCGAATAGCCGTCCAGTCGCCGGGTGCAGGAGAAGTTGCGCCACCATCCTCATTGCTATCACCACCAGCAAAGTCATCACGGATGGATGTAAAGAGGATGGGCTGGTCTACTGTACCTTGGGCAATCAAGGCACCATCAACACTCAACAACGAGTCATCCGCAAATTTGACAATCGCCCCCGGCTCGATGAACAGCGTGACACCAGTCTGAACGATGACATCACCACGAATGATATAAGGGCTACCCACCTGTGTGAATAAGGTATTTTGGGCGAGATTCCCCTCAATCGCTCCAGCGGTTGGCTCCACAAAGGTGGACAGATCAATCGAGGGTGGTGCAGTTGTTGGTGGATTGTAGACCGATAAAATCTGTTTCATGGCAGTGACATCTTCATCCGTGCCAGTGGGACGATTGTGTTGTACGTCATTGATGGCTGTTGACTTGGTCGTGCCACGCAATGGTGTAACGCTACTGACAGCCCATCGACCACCATCATTGACCAAGCCATAGAGTGTGGGGCCATCATACTCCTCAGCCTTGGTCAGTTGATTGCCCGTTGCTGATAGCTGATAGGTAAATTGAGTGCGTGTTTCGTTGACCAAGATGCTGGCTGTGCCGTTGTTATGCACAAGCACCAGTTGAGCCTCCAATGCCCTGAGCGAGAGGTCGGCAGTGTAGCGACGGGTGCGTAGTTGTTGCACGGCGTCTCGCACAGCAGACAAGGCGCGGCCAGCGGCAAAGTCAGGTACTTGGTGGATGAGGTTGGCGCGGGGCTGGGCAAGTGCCGCTTTTTCAGCCAGTCGATAGCGACCGACCGCGCTGATATACTCGGTAAATTGCGCGAGGTCAGTGATGATTTCTGAGTCTTTGTTGGCAACAGTCGAGAATGATGTGGGCTCCGCAGGGTCTGGCAACGGCGGTACATCCTGACAAGGGAATTGTCTCGACTCGCCATTGGCAACCAATATAGGTGCGGCAGGAACCCACCCTTGCTGCCCATCCTCAGTTTCGACAAAGAACCAGTTGTCGATTTGTGATGCCTCGCACAGTTCATGGGCAATGGTCACGGTCGCCCCCCGCAATTGCTCACCAACCGCAGGGTAGGCAAACCCCGGTCCTGAGCGAAGGCTCAAAATTTCGACTGACAATTCACCCGTTGCCGCCCCTGTGATTGGAACCCGCTCGATTGCTGATGCGGTACCCGCGTTGGATGGTGTTGTGCTTTCTATCCCTTCACCCGACGTTTTGATGACGCCAATGGGCAGTGGATGCTCAAATCCGTTCTTGGCGGTCAAATCATCGGTGCAGGTATTGGCAAAGAATGCAGCCTGAAATGATGTTTGGTCAGGGGTTGGGTTGGCGAATTCAAAGCGGATTTGACTACCCACTTCAATGTCACTCAAGACAAAGCCAAAGAGAACGACCGCACTATCATTGGTGAGCGGTGCGTGGATATAGTCGGCATTGATACTTTTGCCAGCCCCATCAATCGCCAGCGAAAGTGTGGCTGCATCAAACGAGGCGTCGCTTGGTGAATGGTAGATTGCGCCTTGCACAATCACCTCACCAGTCGTATCACTGACCCAAACCTCGTCTGTGCTAATCGCTGTCCCCAAATGCACTGTACAGTTTTCAGGCAATGGGTCCACGACAATCGCCGTATTCAATGTCCCTACATTGGTCCGCGAAAGCGTTGTATGCATCCAGCCCACGAGGTTGTTGTATACGACCAACAGATAGGCCGAGTTTTCATCACGTCCAATCACTTGCGCCTGTTCCTCATTTGGAATTGTCGCTGATGGAATCGCGGCGTCAGGGTGTGAGGGTGATGCGGTTAAGTTGACATCTGTGGCAACGGTGATTTCGGGTAAGGTTTCGTAGGGTAGGGTAGTGTCGATAGCCGTGACACAGCCTGTTACTGCGATTACGGTCAAGAATAAAATTGAAATTATGTAAATTCGATGAAGCATGTTGAGATATCCTCTTTAATCAGAAGTTCGACTTTTCACAAAAGTCGAACTTCTCTTCATAATTACCGCATTCGAGACAAAACCGTCACCTCACCCTCCGCCAGTTCATACGACTGTACAAACCGTTCCGGCAAAAGACGATAGAGACTGGAATTGACCTTTTCTTCGACCTGACCTTGAAATCGATCCGTGACATCAATGCCATTAAATTCAATCGTTGTCACATCAACCACAAGGCTTTCATTCTCAATGGCAAAGTTCGCCCATGTTTTGATGGGACGTTTGAGGCCAAAAGACAACTCCACATCACCCGCTGCATAAATACCATCGGGTGAGAATTCGAGTGATAAATCCGAGAAGGTCAAATCGTCTGCTTCGGCTTGCAACTGCTCAATCAACATTTGTTCGGTAAGTATATCCTGTGTGAAATTTTCATCATCGACATCCTGTGATGATACTGCCTGAGCATCATTGACTGGCTGTGGCGTCGCCGTCATCGCAGGTTGTGTGGAACGAATTGTTGGCCTTGGTGTCGCATCCTCATCTTCAGAGTCATCCACTGAACCTTCTGATGTTATGACAATGACCACAGCAGTCGGTGTAACCGTCTGTGTTTGTGTCATAACCACTGTACCGACAACTGTGATTGAGGGACCACTGTCTGGCACGTTGACAGACTCTATCTGGGCAGTTGGCGTACTCTCAGCCTCATCCTCCTTGGCGACTGTTGGCGTTTCTTGTACAGTGGCCGTCTCTACAGCAGCCGTCTCTGTCGCTGTTTCACTCAGAATTCTGAGCGGCGTAGCTGGCACTGGTGTGGCTGTCACCCCAACCGTTGCCGAAAGGACAGAGGAAACCTCGGTAGCCCCTGTGATTGTCTCTGATGGCGCAATCGCAACCTCTTCCGCAGGCAGTGTGCCAACAATGGTAATGGTATGTGTACTTTCCTCTTGACGTTGTGCTTGCATCGTCGCAGCTCGCGACTCGTGTACACGTGTCTCAT
>JBCCFC010000619.1:0-8085 GCA_039029935.1 Chloroflexota bacterium | reverse complement strand
TGACAGTCACATCTTGCCAAAGCTCACGCGAATTCCCTTTTGACTCGTCAACCAAATTCTTCTCAATCTTCGCCAAAACCTTGGGTGTTTTCACAATCAACTCGGTAATCACACTCCGCCCCACAGGTTTATCACCCCATTTGGCCTCACCCAACAACAACTCCTTGGTTTCCCAGTTGATGGCGACAACATCAATCTGTGCATCACTGGCCCAATGCGAACCGATGACATCGGGCATGATGGGCAACTGATTGCGTTGTGCCTGTGCCAGCGTCCACGTTCGACAGAGGTCTTCAAATGTCTCAGCGACAAAGGCGCGAAACAGGGTCTGCATACTGTTCCAGAGACGTTGGGTCAATCCCTGCTCAATCAGATGCAGATTGGCATCAACAAAGCGATAGTAGAAACGCAGATAGGCATCTTTGAGAAAATATCGCCCTTGCCTGCTGTTTTTGCGTTTGGAGAGAGGGACAGTGGCAGGAATCCGTCGCTCTACCAACTCCAATTCGACAAGTCGTTTGAGATAATGGCTGAGTGACGTTGACGACAGGCGAGTCACACTGGCGATGTCATTGCGCCCATGTTTGCCATGTGCAATCGCTCGCAGAATGGCCTCATAGGTGTCGGTTTCTCGTTGTGTCAAATCGCTAATCAACACCATCGGCTCGTTACGAAACCAGCCCGTGCGCTGCAAAAAGAGGCGTTGGATGTTGGCGGCAATCGTGTCTGTGGACCGCCATCGTTCTAAATAGGCAGGCACACCACCAACAACGGCATAGACGGCCAGCCGTTGGAAGACATCATAGTGTGGTAAGAAGTGGGCAATATCGGGAAAGGCCAACAGCCGGATGGGAAACTGTGCGGTCAAACGACCATAGAGCGGTGCGTTGTATTTCAGCAATCCCGTCATCATGCCCATGTGCGAGCCACTGACAAACAACTTGACATTGGTATGTCCAAAACGATGGTCCCACGCTGCTTGGAGATAGGAGGCAAAGGCTTTATCCGCTTCAAGAATGTAGGACAACTCATCCAGAATCACGATGCATGTTGAGTTTGGGCCATCTGCCTTCTCGACTGCCGATTGTACGGCTTTTGCCAACAAGTCGAGCGTGGCATCCCAATTGGTGGGCTGTGGTATGGTTGCGGATTGTGGTTGCCCCTGACTTTGTTGCCATGCCAGAATGTGTTCACCAAGATTTTCGATCAACCCAACTTTGCTATCGCGCTTGGCAACCCAATAGAAGTAGGGAACCCCTGTCCGCTGCGCCCATGTGGTGAGGAGCGTTGTTTTGCCAGCACGACGTCGCCCATAGAGCATGACAAACTGCGCACCCTGCTCATGGACAAGTTCATTGAGGAAGGCTAGTTCAGATTCACGATTGATAAATGTTGTCATACAAATCAGCTACGTTTCATACAATGCCACAATCTTCTTCAATATCTTCAAAATGGTTTCCGCCTCCACCCGCTCAATAAATTCCTGCGAAGTCTCAACGGTCATGAGCGGTTTCTCCGTTTCTTTATCTAACCCTTGGACAGTTGCTCGGACAAAGGTCCACATATCACCAACGGTATAGCACCCATAAATTTCTTGCATTTCGGGAGAATCCGGCTTGGTTTGCCAGTTGAGCTTGGCTGCAACCAAAAGCTGCCCATACAATTGGATACGTGGACTTTTATTTTCCACTGCACGTTTGGCGTCCAACATCACAAAATAAGGCAATCGCACAACACCAGCCACAACTCTGGCTAAGACACTATCCACTGTTCCAGAGAGCGTGATATCCGCAAATGTAGCTGATAAAGCCACCTCTGTCCATGCCTGAATCAGACCGCGCTCGGCCAATAACAACAAGGGGTAAATGGCTCGTACCCAAACCGTTGTCTCATTCATGAGCAAGATTCGATCTCTTGATAAACGAGCTTTGATGATACTGATTGTTGATTGCTCGTCAGCAGAGATGGATATGTCAGATACATCTACCCAAGGGTAATTCAACGAATCTTCTTCTTTCAATGTGACCACTTCTAGCAACTGTGCCTCTGTGAGTTCAGGGAATTGATATGTTTTCATTGTCAATCCTCATTACAATTATACCACACTGTGAATCTGCTATCGACGATATATCACAATCGCGGATCAACTGGCTCACTCTCCAACGCTAGTACACTAAACACGCACTCATGCACACGACGCAACGGCTCACGCTGCACAAAGCGCTCCAATGCCTCAACGCCCAGCGCGAACTCGCGAATTGCCAGTGATCGTTTGGCGGATAGTCCACGGCGACGCAGACGACTCAGGTTGGCGGGTGCAGTGTATTCGGGGCCATAGATGATGCGTAGATAGTCGAGCCCACGACACTTGACGGCAGGCTGTACTAAACGGTTATTCTTTCTGGATGCGTCATAGGCAATAAACTCATGCGGTTTCACCACCATACCCTCGCCACCCTGCGCCGTCATCTCCAGCCACCACTGTTCTGCCGCGACCTGGCTTGCTTCATCGCTTAGGTCAACTACGCGATAGTTGGTCATCTGCAAACAGTCGTTGGGATTGACCTCGGCAAATCGCTGGATGGTCTGCATGTGCCACAGGTGATCTTTATCCACATGCGCTGCACCCTCGGTGGCTAACACATGGAAGGGAGCCAGTTTGATGTCGTTGATGCTCTCGACAGGCCAACAGTAGGGACGATAGGCAGCAACATAATCGGTGGTCATCGCCTGTCGGCTCTGATATTGTGCCAACAGGTTATCAACAGGCACACCATTACTAGTGGCTTGCTCTAACCCAGCGAGGGCGGCTTGCATATTGGCAGTGGCGGCAGCACCAACGGCAGCGTATTGCTGGTGAATTAACTCCTGCGCCTTCACTGACCAAGGCATGAGTTCGCAATCCAAACAGACCCAATCCGTCTCAAAGGTCTCCCAAAATTGGGATTGGGTGAGCGCGGATTGAAGGTGGGCGAGAAAGGTGGTTTCCAGCGTGTCATCGTTGAAAAAGCGTCTGCCTGTGCGTGTGTAGCAAGTCCCAATGGTCTCACCTGATAGCCCAAATCGACTTGTAACCGCCGCTTCATCCTTGCAGACAACGACGATGGCACGCGACCCCATGTGCTTTTCTTCGCAGATCACGTGTTGGATGCCATTGCTGCGGTAATAGTCAAACGCCTGTTGTGGATATTCAAGCCATGCAGCATGGGGGTTGTCCTCTGGCACTGTTTCTACGGGCGACATCGTGGGTGGCAGATAGATCAGCCAACGCGGGTTGACGGCAAAGCGGCTCATCACTTCCAGCGCAGCCGCGTTGTTTTCGGCGCGGATCGTGATATTGGGACGAAGCCGTGTGCTGACAATACGTTTGCCCAAGACATCGCCAATATCCAATACATCATCATCCATTTGCTGTGCCGTCAGCCCTGTTGATGTCTCTGTTTTTTCTAACGGGCGTACAGGCTCGGCATAGACCTCAGCCGCGTCTACGGAAACCAATTCCAGTTCTGGATAGCGCAGTGCTGTGAGCTGACCGCCATAGACCGCTCCAGTGTCAATGTTGATGGTGCGGTTGAGCCATTCGGCCTCTGGCACAGGCGTATGTCCATAGACGACAATGGCATCACCACGATAATCAGACGCCCAATTATAACGCACGGGCAGACCAAACTCATCGGTTTCACCCGTTGTCTCGCCATACATGGCAAATTCACGCACCCGACCAGAGGCACGCCCCTGCATCGACTCTTTCAACCCTGCATGGGCGACGACCAACTTGCCATCATCGAGTACATAATGGCTGATAAGTTTGTCAAGAAATTCATTGATGGAATCTGAGAGCGGTTGACGGACATCCTCCGGCAAGGCATCAATTTCGGCTAACGTCTCGGCCAGCCCATGTGTCACCTTGACCTTGCGCCCACGCAACTTGCGCACCAACTTCACATCGTGATTGCCCGGCACACAGAACGCAGAACCCTCTGCAACCATCTGTTGAACCAGTTGTACCGTGTCCAAAATACGCGGTCCCCGATCCACCAAATCACCGAGAAACACAGCTTTACGTCCCTCTGGATGGCGATAGATGCGTTCATACAGTCCCGCTTGCACATTGGGGGCTGGTTGCCATTCATAGCCCAACGAAACCAACAATTGCTCAAGCTCACTGGCACAGCCATGCACATCCCCAATGATGTCAAAGGGGCCATGCTCATCACGCTTGTTGGTCCACAGGCGTTGCCGTTCAAAGGTGACATTGGCAATGGCCTCCTCCGAGTCGAGAATGGTGATGTAGCGAAAGCCTTCGCGCTTCAACCCACGCAGCGAACGACGCAAATCTGCTGACTGCCGCCGAATCACTTGTGGACCAAAGTTGCGGTCTGCGCGTTCCTTGTTGCGCTCACGGCAGACACCCTCTGGCGGTTTGAGAACGATAGCAACGGGCAACACATGATGTTCTCTGGCTAACTGCACCAGCGGGCGACGCGCATCTGGCTGGACATTGGTGGCGTCAATCACGGTCATGTGTCCCCGTTTGAGGCGTATGCCTGCAATGTAGTGCAGCAGGTCAAAGGCGTCAGGGGTGGCTGATTGGTCATTTTCATCATCAGACACCATGCCACGACAGACATCCGAAGACAGAATTTCGGTTGGCTTAAAATGGGTCTTGGCAAAGGTAGATTTGCCTGAGCCGGAGACGCCGATTAGGACAACCAGCGATAACTCAGGAATTTTGATTGTGTTTTTTTGTTGATGATTCATCGGTGGCGCAATACTCCTATCTCAAAAACGGTGTAGAAGTCCGACTTTTGGCAAAAGTCGGACTTCTATCGGTGGCGAAATACGCCCATTTGTGACGGGGACCCAATCCCCTCGATTTCCGCACCCAAGGGATGCAATTCAACGTCATACCCAAACTCATTGGCAACGTCCCCTGCCCACGCCGCAAACTCAGCACGTGTCCACTCAAAGCGGTGGTCGCGGTGACGCAGTTTCCCAGCAGGGAGCGATGCCCATTGGCTGTTATACTCGCGGTTAGGTGTGGTGATGACAACGGTCGGTGCGTTGATAAACTCAAACATCACCCGCGCAAACGCGGCCAATCGGTCGGGTTCCAGATGCTCAATTACCTCAACTGCGGCGACGGCATCATATCCAGCCAATCGACTATCATGATAGAGCAGTGAGCCTTGGAGTAGCTGAATGCGCGCTCGTTGTGTATCGCTCATACGGTCCAGATGCAGCCGTTGTGCAGCCTTGTCGAGCGATGCACTGGAGACATCCATGCCCACAATCTGGGTGAACTGCTTCTCCTTGAGCAACATGCGTAGGAGTTTGCCTTCGCCACAACCTAAGTCGAGTAATTTGGTTGCACCGGATGCCTTCAGTTCTGTCACCACTGCCGTGAGCCGCTGTTGATGCAGTGAGGGTTGATTTTTGTCTGCACTTTCTTGCATTGCAGTCGCCTCAATCTTTTCCTCCTCGGCATCCTGTGTTTCATCAACCTCGGCCTGATCGGTGGTCGTCTCTTCTCGTAACTGCGCCAAGGCCGCACGGGTCAATCCGCGTTGGCGCACCAAGTAACTGCTGGTGATCTGGTCGCGCAGTGGATGCGATGCCAGCCAGCCTTCACCAAAGCGTAGAAGCTTTTCGACCTCATCCTGCGCCACCCAATAATGCTTGTCATCATCCAGCACCGGAGCCAGCACATAGATGTGGGTCAACAGGTCTTTCAGTGTGACCACGCCACTCAACTCGATAGTAAAATAACGGCTCTGTCCCCATGCCGGAAAATGTGGGTCCAGCACATGACGTTGTGCCTCGACCTGATAGCCTAGCGGTTCAAAGAGACGACGCAATAATGCCTCGCCCCCACGACAGGGAACCGCCGCTAATTTTGCCGTCAGTGGAATCGACGTCTCCACCAGTTCAGGGCGATCTTTACAGCGCCCCGCCAACGCCGTGCCATAGACATTGTTGATGGCAACACTCAAAAATGATGAGGCTACATAAGGTCGGTCATTGACATATTGCTGGAGAGCAAACGAGGGTGAACGTTGCTGTGTGCGCACCAATTTGACGGGGTCTACGTCTACAAGCATGGCTGCTGTGCAACGCTCTTCGGTGGCTTCTGGATAGAAAACATGAGTTTGACCAAATTTGAGGTCAAACTGCTGTACACGCGCCGGATGTTTGTGCAACAAGTAGCCAAGGTCTGTTGCCGGGGCGTGGGTTGTTGTGATACTTAAATACATTAGATTTATTCCTAAATAAATGCCCACCGAATGAATTCGGCGTCTAATAGAGGAGGTATGATGAATCATACTGAATGGGTATCTGTCTTAACCCGTTTTAACAGGTTTTCCATAGTAGCATGGGGGTTCAACCCCATGTGCCTCAGATGACCTCATAGGACTCCTGGCACACTCCACTGACCTGCCAACGACGTACCCACCGCCTGCCGGGCTAGTAAGACTCGTTGCTCTTGAATCACAACACCGCCGACACAGAGTACGTTTTTTGGCGGCCAATCCGATGTGTTGGTGGATGACATATTTCCTCCGAATGCGAAAAAGGCGCTAGTCATCAATATGTTCATAAACTGGATGATGACTAACGCCTAAAAAGAATACTCTATCGAATAGAGCTATTTGGATGATTCATCCTACTGCAAATAGCGAATCACAGAAACAACACGTCCCTTTACACGCACCTTGTTGGCGTCACGCACAATCGGCTCGTAGAACGGATTGGCTGGCTTCAGATGTACTTTGTCTTCCTGCATGTGCCAATATTTCAGCGTGGTCTCTTCATCCCCTTCAATCCAAACGGCAACCATCTCACCATTCTGCGCCTGCTCTTGATGACGCAAAATCACGGTATCTCCATCCATAACACTGGCATCAATCATAGAATCGCCCTGCACTTTGAGTGCAAATAGGTTATCACTGGCACCCATCTTGTTCTGGCCGAACATGCCCTCAGTCAAGTCAATCCACTCTTCAGGGTTGGCTGAATCACGTGCTTCCACCTGAATCGGCTCACCTGCGGCGATACGACCCAAGACTGGCACACGGAAGGCATATTGTTTGCCGCTGTCGCCATTCTTGCTAAACTGGAATGGTAGCCCTGCAAATTGCTGCGATCCGTTCTTATTGGTGGCCTCGATGCCTAACTCATGCAGACGGTCCCAATTTACGCTCAACCCTCGGCTTACTTCTTTACGACGATTGATGTACTCCAACTCTTCCAATCGTGCCAAATTGTAGTTCACGACAGACGTACTGGAGATACCCACATTCTTCCCAATTTCACGAATGGAAGGTGGATATTCGTTTTCTTGAAAATAATCAATAATAAATTCAAGAATTTTTTGTTGCCGTTCCGATAAAATACTTTGTTCTTGTTTCATGATTGTATCCTAAATTTTGACTAAACTAAGGCAATTTTTATAAAAAGCCCTTTATGTATGGACGTTCAAGTTTGTCTGTGCAGCATAAAAGTATCTTAAGTACAGATATTTCAATGCTTATCCCAAATTATACCAATGGTTTTCCCAAACTTATCCCAATTATACGGGAACAAACGTGCGTGGTCAAATCCGCGCACGTCTGTTCGCAGTTTTAGAACAATCATTTTAGTTGAAAGTTGATAGTGGGGAGTTGAAAGTTGAAGAGTTGAAGGGTTGAAAAGTTGAAAAGTTGAAAAGTTGAAGGGTTGAAGGGTTGAAGGTTGGAATACTGGTTACTGCGGCACTGAATACTGACATCCTGACCCACCGAATACCGACCTACTCATCAAGACCTACTCATCAAGACCAGCATCGGCGACATACTGCTGAAACCGCGCCCAATACCCTGCTCGGTCGGCCGGGCCTGTTGATGGGTCGGGGAAGAGCGCGTCGGCTTTTTGTTGACCGCGTATCATGGCCTCTTCCATGTCGATGCCGCAGAGATAGGCGACCTTGAACAGCATCACTTGGAGATCACTAAATTCTAGGGCCAATTCGGATTTGACGGTTTCGACTTCGGTGGGGTCTAGCTCTCGATAGCCTTCTAGCTTTTGGACCAGTTTGCTCACTTCGCC
>JBCCFC010000618.1:0-8105 GCA_039029935.1 Chloroflexota bacterium | reverse complement strand
TCCGCACCAATATCAATTTTAATCGTCGCACCACCCCACTTGATCTGCAATGGATCATCAGTGATGTCCCAATCCTCTTTTTCAAGTGCAGCGCATACAGCATTGTGAAAGAAATCTCGTTTAGACATAGGTGTATTATCGGGTGAAATGAGGGGTGATGTCAAGTCTTGAATCCGCGCTTATTCGCGCTCATCTGCGCTGTGTCCAAATCATCCCAGTCTCAATATTGACAATTTGCATTTATATGTGTACACTCATCACAATTAGATACACAATTGGACGTGAATCTTTTGTGAAATAGGAGGAATGTATGCAGCCAATGCCACAAATACAACCAATCAGCCGTATGGCACGTGACCACAAATCGTTACTGACCATGATTGAGGCCAGCCCCGTATTCTTGACGCAACGGTCAACACCCGTCGCCGTCATTGTATCACCACAAGAATGGCAACAAATCGCCGAGCGCATGGCCGAGTTAGAATGGCGTGAAAAAGTACGTCAACGTGTGCAGGCTGTGCGTGAAAACACGGAGCCAGATTTGACGCTGGATGAAGTGATGGCCGAGTTAGAAGCACGAGACAAGGAAGAAGAATATGTTGCGTAAACGCTGGAACATCCGCCTATCCACAGAGGTCCGCGCCGACTACTCACAAATTCCGCGTGGAGAAGCTGCCAATTTTCGAGATGCCATTGCCGTTTTGTATGAAGGGCCGCAGCCAACCGGAATTGAGATTATCGTACTTGACGCAGGTGTGTTTGAGTATCGGCTGAATGGGTATAGGATTTTGTTTGAGGTGTTGGATAGAGATACGATTCGAGTGATGGGGTTTGAGCGGTTAACTTATTGACACTGAATACTACCGGTGACGACTGATAGAATGTGTCGCGATTACTGGACCGCAAACTCGGTGAATGGCCGCTTGTAGGGTGGGTGAAAGCCAAGCACAATGTCGGTGTTGGGGACGCCCCGCTCCACCAACTGGTCCGTGATACTTGGCTCGGTAAAGTCCCGCTGCACCCAAATCTTGCCATCAATGATATCGACATGCGCAATAATGTCACAAATGCGCTTGAACTCACCCCGCCAGCCGAGTGAGAGCAGTTGATAGTGGTTGCGCTCGGTGTCGAAGATGAGTTGGGAGGTGTTGGCATGTTTGTCGTGGTCGTAGTAGCCACTGAGGATTTCCTGGCTGTATTGCTGGTATTGGTTTAACTTGTCCATGTGACAATCCCCTCTATTCGTTAAAAAACCATACACGTATGGTAGCATCATCGCTTCCAGATGCTAGGCTCTTACCATTTGGCGACCAGCTTACGCTGTTTACGTCTCTAATATGCCCATCAAGGATACGTAATAGTTGTCCATTCTTCCCATCCCAAACTCGAACTGTACGGTCGGAACTTCCTGACGCAATTAAGCTAAGGCTCGTTGAGAAAATTGTACTCCAGACTGTCCCCGAAGGTTTCATCATTGTATTTAGCAATGTCCCAGTGTTTCCATCCCATATATATGTTTCGTTATAGCTACTTGAAATGAGTCTAAATCCATCTTCTGCCCAAGCGACATTTAATATGTCACTGGTATGCCCATCAAGTATATGTATCAATTTCCCATTGTGACCATCCCACACACGGACTGTATCATCGTAGCTTCCAGATGCAAGCATTGTTCCGTCATTAGACCAGCTAACATCACGAACCCATCCCATATGTCCTTCCAGCACATTTAGTAATTGTCCAGTTGTGCTATCCCATATTCGTATGTCATTGTCATATCCCCCTGACGCAATTTGAGCTTCTGCCATAGACCAATCTACGCTTCTTACCCAATCCACATGTCCATTAAGTATCTGAATTTGCTCTCCAGTTGTGCTATCCCATACAATTGCCTCTTGGTAACTACTAGAAACGAACTTGCTACTATCTTTTGACCAGCTAATACTAAATACATCATTTGTATGTCCTTCAAATATGTTAAGCAACTCCCCACTGACAACATCCCATACTCGTATCGTATTGTCCCTTGAACCAGAGGCAAGTTGTTTACCATCTTTTGACCAACTGACACTCAATATATCACTTTTATGGCCTCGGTATGTTTGGATAAATTGGATACCAGTGGTGATTATATCAGAAGGGGTGCGTATTACTGTTGTTGGTAGGGAGTTTATACTACTTATTTGTCTGGTTACATCAAGTGTTGGACTTTGTAGAGTAGCTGAAGATGTTATTACAGTAATATTAGTAGAAAACCTTGTGCTACTCAGAGCCATCGTTTTATCTGAGGTGGTTTCTAAAGGGATATGTGTATCTGTAACATCTTTAGTTGCTTCGGGTTCTGCAGTGGAAGGCCAAACTGACGGGATTAAAAACCCATCTAGTTCCATTCTTTTGTAAAAGGATGGAAAATCTCGAAATAACCAGCCTGCACAAATCCCGATAAAAATCAATAATAATCCTATTGCCAAGCTTTGAAAAAGTCGCCTACCTTTATTGTGGCTAACTGTGTCAACTTTGGGTTCAACAGAATCAGTAATTAATGCTTGACGAAATACATGAACACTTAGATAACGCTCCTCATTTTTTATTCTCATTGCCTGCAAAATCGCTTTCTGGCATCTCTCGCTGATTTTCGGATTGAGCGAAGTTGGGTCTTTCAGTTCATAACCTTTTTGACGAGACTCTGCATCCAAAGGCACTTGTCCAGTTAGCAAATAATAGAGCGTTGCTCCTAACGAGTAAATATCGGCTCGTTCGTTCGTACCGCCTGTATATTGTTCGGGCGAGGCATAGCCTCTTGTTCCATTCGGCAGTGTTCGTGTACTGTAACCATCACCTCTATTCCAAACCTTCTGCTTGGCAAGCCCAAAGTCAACTAAATAAATTCGTCCAGATGGCCTCAAACGAATATTAGCAGGCTTGATGTCACGATGGATAACTGGCTTCGGTTGGCCTGTATCTGGGTCCTTCTGTGAATGCATATAGCTCAATGCATCCATAACTTGCTTAATCCACCCAATCACCACTTCTTCCGTCTGAGGCCCTTCCTGTTCAATTATCTCCTGTAAGCTTCTTCCCTCAATGAAAGTCATTACCAAATATTGTCGTCCGTTAAGTTCTTGTGACTCTTCATAGAAGTAATCCGTGACATCAGGTAGGTTATCATGATTCAGATCGGCTAGAAACGCTGCTTCCAGACGAAATCGCAATGTGACATTGGGAGAATCATCAACATTTTCCTTGATAGCAACATGTTTATTGAGTCGCAAATCGGTTGCAAGATAGACCGTGCCAAATCCACCCTGACCCAGAGGACGGATAATTTCATAGCGATTATTGTTTAGTCGTTGTTTTGGTCGCAGATTATTGAGCATTGTTGATATGTTGGTTTACGCGCGATACCTGTCTAAGGTTGATTTGCAAACAACTGATGATTACATTGAGTGCTATTCTACCACAAAAATGGATGAAACAAAGATGGCGCAAGAAGGAATACCACAAGCAGTGATAGTCCAATGGCGCAAGGGAGCCAGTGCCAAAGCCGCCCTCGCCGTGTTGGTGTCAGCAGTGGCCGTGATGATGTAGCAGTGATTGTGGTTACGTGGTTGGCGTGGTCGCCATTGTGTTGATGTGCGCGGGTTGTGGTCAACGCGTGGTGGGCGGTGAGATGGGGTGTCAATGCCGCGCAGAGCAAGCCACCGCGCCCACAGGGCACCCGATTCGGCGTCTATTACAGGAAACAGGCTAAAGCCCTGTTGGGGCACGTTCGGCCAATGATGTGTCGATGGTGTACAGTGTAGAAGGGTCATCGTTGCTTGTGGTTATGATGACCCTGTTTTCGTTTGTGGCGAAGCTGGTTATGCGGGTTCCGGTAGCTGCAAATCGTCCGGCGAATTAATAACGAATAACTGCTTGCCAATATTGGTCAGTATTTCAGAATCTTCGATCCTACGGATTCGTTCCAATAAATCATCAGCAACTTCATGAAATTTCTCTAAAAGAAGCTCAATTAAAAAATTTTGTTGAGCTTCAACTGCAACTCGCTCACTAAAAAGGAGCTTGTGTTCGGCTAATTGTTTCATAATTTCTTCCGTACCTCCTTGAACTTCTTCATCTGGCAAATACTCTTGGACAAAATCACCCAAAAACCGTTTATCACCGACAGATAGCTCACCACTCGCCGCAATAATATCAAGACTACGGCTCTTAATAAATGCGCTCAGTTCCTTCGGATGCTTCATCAAGGTCGCTAATGCAGCAGCGACAGGATCATTTTTACCTAAGTATTCCTCACTCAACAAATCCTGTAGGACAATCTCATAATAATGAAATCTGAGTAGTTCTCGACCCCACAGTCGTTCTGTATATACCTGCATTTTGTGACCATCGTCGTCACTTACCTGCGGTACACCAGCCTTTGTTGAGCGACCTCGAATTAACAACGCAATCGGTAATACAGGTTTGTTGTCCATCACACGAAACAGGCTGTAATACTCATGCATTCGTTTTGGAATCGGTTTGGGTTTATTGGCTTCTGCGTCAATGTGAAGAATGATGAATTCTTCCTTTGCTCCGGTTTGTTTTTCATCATCCTTCTTATTGTCGCGTTTATCTATGTTGTCATCAACACTGGTACGCAACGCAGGTTCATCTACATCTATGATCGGAACAACCGCCGCAACATCGGTAATACGCATGGCTTGTCCCGGGAAATTGATAATTTGTTCCTGGGGTACAAATCGTAATTGTGACCAGTCCAGTCGGGCAGCTTTCTCTGGATAAAAAACCCACATAAAACGCTCTAAGAATCGGCGAAAGAATTCCTTGAAGAGCCTATCATGCATAGTCATTTTTGTTTCTTGTGATTGTGCCATGTAATCCTCATTGTTTCAATGGTTATTTGATTCACTATCGAGCCAGTGAATGGTATTGTACCACAAACTCTCATGCATGTGTGTAATTAATTTTCGGTGATGTCTCGCAGAGTGTATCGTCCGCATTCGTGTTGATGACGCGGTTGTTGCGTCGCAAGCAGTGATAGCCCAATGACGCAAGGTAGCCAGTGCCAAAGCCGCCCTCACCGTGTTGGTGTCAGCTGTGGCCGTGATGGTGTGACAGTGGTTGTGGTTGCGTGGTTGGCGTAGTCGCCGTTGAGTTGGCGTGGATGGGTTGCGATCAACGTGCGGTACATAGAAAAACAGGGTCATCGTTGCGTGTGGTGATGATACCTCTATGTCAATTGGTCTGGTCGCAGAACTTGCAGTAGCGAAACATGGCAATAGGGTTCCTGCAAATCCCGTTTCATGGTTTCCTATTGTTCGTGGATCGTTGCGTGGTGATTTTGCCAGTTGTTGATCATGCGCTTATCGAACGTGATGACCGATTGTGCGCCAAAGACCGACAAATCAGCCGTTGCACCAAATGTCGCCAATGCCAAAACAGACGCGTCCTCCCGTGAGAATGTGTATTCACGCAATCGCCGTGCCCATCGTTTGTTATATTTGGTTGGATAGACTATCTCGACTGGCTTGAGAAACAAATTGATTGTTGGCTGGTATCGTGGCTCACGATAAAGCCTCATTAAAATGTTATAGGTTGCAGGAACAATGTATAGTGTACTTTGAAATCTATGAGCTGAGAAAAAATCAAGAGCTGTTTTTTCGTCAGGTGTCAGTTGTTGGTCGTCAAATATTTTACGCAGCCCTTGCAGAATATAACGTGCTGTAACCTTATCATACAGGTACGACATGGGGTGGAACCTCTAGCTCTTCATATTCAACTAAACCAATCTGAGATTCTTCATCCCACAATCGCCCTTGCTCTTCATCGCTCAAAGCATAATACTCACCCAACGTGATACCGCCAATAAATGGTGTATCACTCGGAACAGGTCCATCGCCATACTCTTCAATGAGTTCACGACGTAGTTCGAGAATATTATCAGGGAGTTGTTCTTGGGGGTCATCCAAAGCAGGCTCTGTATGACCATTGCTGTAAAATGGTGCTAACTTCGCTTCCAGTGAAGTAATGAATTCAAGGACCTGTTGTACAGCATCAATAGGCAGTTGGTGGAGCCGCTGTGTCGCATCTAATATTAATACTTGTGCATCTGGCATAAGCACCTCACTTTCTTGTTGAGATAAACAATTTTCTACATTCAAACATCTGACAAAATTATATCATAAATTAGCACTATTACCCGAATGATGACGACCTGAATGTCGAGTTCCAAGCAGTGACAGTCCAATGGCACAAGGTAGCCAGTGCCAAAGCCGCCTTGCCGTGTTGGTGTCAGCAGTGGCCGTGATGATGTGGCAGTGATTGTGGTTGCGTGGTAGGCGTGGTCGCCGTTGTGTTGGTGTGCGTGGGTTGTGGTCAACGCGTGGTGGATAGGGAAACAGGGTCATCATTGTACGTGGTGATGATGACCCTGTTTTTGTATACTGTGAAATTGGTTATGCTGGTTCTGGGAGTACCAACTCACTTGGTGTCTGAATAAACATTACTTGTTTGATGATGTTTGAGAGTATCTCTGAATCCTCGATTGCCCGAATCTGCTCAGTAAGCTCCTCTGCGATTTCTTGAAACGTTTCTTGAAATTTTTCTTGTAGCATTTCAAGAACTACATTTTGTCTAATCTCAATTTCCGCGCGCTTTTGTGTACGCTGTTCCGCACGCTGTTCAGCGAGTTTTTCCAAGCGTTCCCAAAAAGATAGTTGGGTATCTTCTAAATATTTCATGACTTCTTCTGAACCTCCTCTGACTGTTTCATTTGGTACATATTCATGGACAAATCTCTCCAGAAAATGTTTATCACCATCTGTGATACCTTCATCACCTAGAATTGTTTCCAAACTGCGTTTTTTAATCAACGCGCTTATTTCTTCTGGATGTTTCATCAACACGGCTAATGCTGCGGCTACAGGATCATTGAGGTCCAAATACTCTTCGCTCAACAAATCTTGTAGCACAACCTCATAATAACGGAATCGGAGTAATTCCTCTTCCCAAAGTCGTTCGGTGTAAACTTGAATTTGATTGTTATCGCGGTCCTGTTCAGGCTTTACCTCTGGCTTTGTTGAACGACCTTTGGTAATCAACGCAATCGGCAGCACAGGCTTATTCTCGATGATGCGATATAAACTATAATACTCATGCATTCGATGTGGAACAGGTTTGGGCTTGTTGGCCTCCACATCAATATGAACGAGAATCACCTCTTCTTTGGGATCCGGTGGCTTCTCATCATCAGTCTTCGGTTCTCGCTTGTCTATATTGTCATCGACACTGCTAAGGAATGCTGGTGTATCGGCCTCATTGACAGGGACTCTGGCAGCGACATCGGTAATACGCAGTGCTTGCCCCGGAAAATTAACGATTTGCTCCTGAGCGATAAACTCGAGCTTACTCCAATCTAATCGTGCTGCTTTGATTGGATAAAAGAGCCACATAAACCGCTCTAAAAATCGACGAAAGAACTCTTTGAAGAGTCTATCATGCATAGTGATTTTTGTTTCTTGTGATTGTGCCATGGTATCCTCATTGTTTCAATGGTTATTTAATTCGCTATCGAGCCAGTAAATGATATTGTACCACAAATCTCCATGTATTTGTGTAATTAATTTTCGATGATGTCTTGCAGAGAGAATCGTCAGCATTCGTGATGATGACGCGGTTGTTGCGTCACAAGCAGTGATAGTCCAATGGCACAAGGTAGCCAGTACCAAAGCCACCCTCGCCGTGTTGGTGTCAGCGGTGGCTGTGATGATGTGGCAACGGTTGTGGTTACGGGGTTGGCGTGGTCGCCGTTGTGTTGGTGTGCGTAGGCTGAGGTCAACGCGTGGTGGGTGGTGAGATGGGGTGTCAACGCCGCGTAGGAGCCACCGAATGAATTCGGCGTCTATTACAGGAAACAGGCTAATGCCCTGTTATAATGCGTCCGGTCGCAGAACCTGTGGTAGTGAAACATTGGAGTAGGGTTCCTGCAAATCTTGTTTCATGGTTTCCAGTTGCTCGTGAATCGTTGCGTGGTGATTTTGCCAGTTGTTGATCATGCGCTTATCAAACGTGATGACCGATTATGTGCCAAAGACCGACAAATC
>JBCCFC010000617.1:0-8107 GCA_039029935.1 Chloroflexota bacterium | reverse complement strand
TACCTGCCTCACAGATAACCAATCTGTGATACTGATTTAACCTTGTTTATTCAAGAACAGAAACGATTCACATAATCATCATAGAAGAACGAACGTCTTGGTGTTTTTACAGTCGATGACGATTTTACGGTAGGTAGTCAGATTGCGAACCATTGGTCCGCACGTAGATTTCGAGCCATTAGGGTTGATGGACGTGTATCAAAAGATAGGACGCGGACGAGTACGGATAAACGCTCGTCCGCGTCCTATCTTTTGCTGCCACTTCTACGAGCGGTTTCCGACAGCTTCGATCACATCCTTGGCAGAGAGAACCGCTCCCTCTTGCCATCCAGAAAGATAGCTGAGTTGGTCGCCACAGAGATACACATTGCCATCTGGTTCCAACAAACGCTTATAGTACTCCTGCCCATCGCCACTTCGCCAACTTCTGAGCCAGCCACCATGTTGATAAGGAACCTTTTGCCACGCAATCGAGACGCCTTTTTTCTTGGGCACATAGGTCTCGAACTCAGGATGAATCTTCACTGCCTGATCAAAGGCAAAATCTAAACGCTGCTGTAGGCCCATCTTACCAATCATAATCGCATCATCCCCAAAGTTGTAACACCCGGTCAGCGTTCCATTGTGGGTAAAGTAATCATAGGATGGATACCATATCTGCGTAATCTTCATATCGGTCCATGTGATACCGCCATAAATTTGATTGCCGAGTTTCGGGTCTGCTTGATATTCCCAGAACCGTTTATCCGCCTGCCAGCCCACCTTACATGTCGGGTCAAACTGTCTGGACCCAATCGCCGTCTGGAAGTCTGACGAGAAATTGTTGTCGATATCGGCTAAAATAGGCAGGGGAATGGTACTGATACAATAGTCAGCCGATATTTTTGTCGTCTCCTCACCGTCCTGATAGACAATATCAACGCCATCATCTGTGTTCATGATGCTCACAACAGGTGCATTTGTCATGACTTTCCCGCCCCCTGCAACAAACGCATCATAGAATGCATGAACAATTTTATCCATGCCGCCCACAGGCTGGAACATGGTCGGTTGCCATAAATAGTCATCCGGCTGATAGAAGTGTTCACGCCAATAATTGGCCTCGAGTAAATTCTCAAATGGGAGTGGTGGGCTGATCTTACCTGGGCGCTCCCCAGCGCCTGGCGGCTCAATATACCCTGCACGTGAGGAACCTGTATAGTCAAAAGCATCATTCAGACTGCCAAAAACCTTCAGCAAATCCAACAACTTTGTCTCATCCTCGCGCGTCATGTTTAAATCGAGGTCGCCCGGAAGAATCGCTTTGGCGAGCAATTCTGAAATATATCCCCGTGTATCCGTTGCAATTTGTCGATTGACCACGGGTTTCTCATCAAACTCTTTGCCAACAAAAAAGGCGGCTCGATTTTCCATCACATAGACTTCCAGCGACACCCCCAATTCTTTGCAGTACCCAATCAGAGTATCGTGGTGATAGGGAATACGTCCGGGACCCCCATTCAAATAGAGATTGTCATCAAAGTCACAAACTTGATCGTCTAACCCTTCTTGTTTGATCACATCACCGCGACGCAGTGTATAGCTTCGCCCACCAACACGGTCCTGCGCTTCGATGACAGTACACATATATCCCAACTTACCTAGCTCATAGGCCGCACACAGCCCGGCAACACCTGCCCCCAAAATGACAACTGATTTTCCATTGCCTATATGCGCAGGCAGTTTAAGTGGGCTGGCCGCCTTGACGGGTACGCGAAGCATATCAAGTGCAACCATTGTTTCGTAAACGGCGGCTGAACCACCCACAGCACCAACCATCTTCAAAAAATTCCGACGTGTCATATTCATAGATAATATCCTTTTCAATAGCCTATCCGGCGTGAATTTGGTTATGGATGGATGAATCCATCGTCAAAAGTATACACCCCATATGCGCTTTTGAACTCTGGAATATCTATGGAAACTCTCCGGAAATACTCTGGGAATGGTATTTGACGTAGCGGTGAGAAAGCTTTGTTACAAATTATTTTGGCGAAAAAACAGTATCGCAGATTGCCTATCTGCTATGTTGCCGCCCTGTAGATAGGCAATCTGTTTTACTGGGTTTATGCTTTCCTATGTAGCGAAAAAACTTGAATCAACGCCCGAATATATCCCAAAATAAATGCCTCACCCGACAGCCCATCCGGCGTATAGGGCACATGATCGGGTACCACCATGCCATCAAAGCCAATATCCTGCAATGCTTGGAAAATCTCAACCATATCAATATAGCCATTGTCAGGAAAGGTTTCGTTGAAGTTGGGCATGTTGCGGTCGATGTTACGGAAATGCACTTGGTGGATGAGCTTCTTCTCGCCAAATTCACGAATGGCAGCCGGAATGTCTTCGCCTTCGCCATCAGGACCAAACATCTCGGCCCACGAGCCCACACAGAAGAGAATGCCCGCGTGGGGACTGTTGCCGCAGATGTCCATGCCACGTCGATAGGCGTCTGTGCTGCGGAAAATGCGCGCTACACCTCGGTGGGTGACAGGCGGGTCGTTAGGGTGCAGTTGCAGCCGCACATCTGCCGCCTCGGCCACGGGCAACACCTGCTCGATAAAATAGGCAAAGGTTTCCCACATGTCGTCATCCGAATAGGTGCGCTCATATTTGTTGGGCATCGCCAACGCTGTCTCCAACTCAAAGCGACGCGTCGGGCAACCTCTGGTCATGTCACGATGTGTCTCATACGCACCGCCTGTGTGCCAAGCATAGGTCGTGTGTTTAACCCCCGCACGCCCCAAGTTCTCGATAAAGCGTTGCATCCGTTCGATGGTGGCATCACGCTCTGGCAACCCCAACGTGATTTCAGGACAGCTATACTTGTCGTTGAGCATAATCTCGTGGAGATGTAGCCCCGCCTTGTCTACCGCCTCTTGAATCTGCACAATGTCGTCATACGAGCAGCGGTCAACGGTGGTGCGCACCTCGACGGTCTCGACCCCCATACGTTTCAGATGGGCAAGGTGATGTTCGGTCAGTTGATCTGGTTTTTGGTGGCTGACGCCTAGTTTCATGATTGGTTCCTTTTGCTTGGTCAGATAATATGACAAATTTTACAATAAAGATTATACTCTTTTATCATAAGTTCTCTGTATAAGCAAAGGAGATTTTTTTATGGAAAAGACAGTGATGATTCCTATTTCGGAGTCAATTTATCAGGATATTGTGAAGGAAGCAGATGCATCCAATTCCACCGTGACTCAAGTGGCAAACTTTTATCTCACGGTTGATGCGCCAGTCCCGAATGAGTATAATCGTTTACCTGAAGAGGATGAGGTTGCGGATACACTTGAAAACCGAGAAGTAGCCTTTAACCGTTTAATCACTATGGTGGTCTAACAGCATCTGTTAATGCAGCCACATTTTTGAAAAGGAACCAGAGTCTTGTTGCCGAGCTCACCCGTTATAAAATCGTCCTGCGTGATCTACAACAGTCTGGCATCAATATCATCTCTCTGAGCTACAAAGAACTTCATAGCGGCCGAATTTATCGTGAAAAGTATGGCCTATTGGCAAACGATTCGTTGATTGTGGCAGCAATGAAGAAAGAACAGATTCGACATTTGGCAACGAATGATCGTGATTTTGGCCGATTGCCCGATATTACGGTCTGGTATCCGCCAAAATGAGAAAATATTCAGACACAGTGAGTACACTCCATGTGAGTCAAACCATCGCTGGCAACCCGTATGGTTTTATGGTAGTCTATACAAACCCCCCGCTCATCTCAAATCTCCCCGGCGACTCCACAAAGCCAAACTTTTTGTGAATTGCCCGCATCAGTTCATTGCGCGCATCATACTCCGTGACAACACGACTGGCACCCTGCTGTTGCGCATAGCGAATCGCCATCAGCTTGAGTGCCTGCATGATTTTGCGTCCGCGATAGGCTTTGTCTACACCAGAAATCAGCACCGAGCCTGTGTTGCTCTCCTGCTCATAGGTAATTGCCGACAGCCCCACAAATGTATCGCCATCCAGTGCAATCATCTGGCCTTCGGGCTGGAACCATGAACCGTTGAGGACAATTTTGATCCAATTTTCATAGGCAATATAGGCGCCATCCGAGGCCGGATCATCCAACGCAGCCACGCCATTAATGTCGTAGAGTTGGCGGATGTTCTTCTCACTACGTTCTACATCCGCAAAGGCGCAGAGACGGACACCCGTTGTTTCGGCGCGCTCGATAAAGTGAGCAAATGGAGCGTCATCAAAAGTGGCAAGGTCAAGTGTGGCACGTAGCTGATGCGAACGCACCGCAAGCCCACGTCGCTCGGCAAATGCCTTGTGACTGTCATCACCTTCATGGACTTCGCACCACACCTGGTTGGCATTTTGGCTGCGTAGATACTCGCTCAACTCATCCGCCAGCAGCTGCCCCAACCCGCGTCCCCGATAGGCTGGGTCCACAACGAGATTTGTATAGAACTCACCTGCGGGTGATGAGGGATAGTAGCCTGCAAAGCTATAACCGATAATCTGGTGGTTGCCATCATGCTGCTCAATTTCGGCCACGCGATGACGCAGGATACGCCGTTCCAGCACCTTGCCCTCATCTTCAAGCAAATCTTCGGCCAGCACATCATCCTCTTGGTCTGCGGAGAGTAATTCGGCGATACGCGGAAAGTCCTGCTCTGGAACGATAGTACGCAGAGTAAAGTCATTTTGTGTAAAGATATCTTGTGTATGCATATGCGTCCTTGTAATAACTGCCGCGTTAGCTGGTAAAATATTGGAACAATCTAATAGACCTTCAAACCCTAAAAACTCAAATGATTCTACATCAACGGCTCACCGTCGGCAAAAACACCCGATTCACCGCAACCGCCACTGTCACAGGTCGTGCCGACAACCCATTAACATCGCGCGCATGAACGACAACGCGATAGACACCTGTCTGTGTAAAGCCCCGATACGGCTCGGTTTCGACATAATGTGCATCAATGACACCGCCCTCTGGTGCAAAGGCAATCACATCCAGTTCAATGGCATTTAACTCGCCATCATCCTCATACGCGGCTTCGCCTGTCGGTGGCGTGTAGTCCGGTGGATAGACGACGCCCCAGACTTCCGCAATGTCGGTATTGCCGCCTTGGTGACGGACTTCGGTGCGGAAAGCTGTGTTGGCAATTGGTACGTCATCATCATATTCGATGTTGGCAATATAGGGCGGCCAGTCATCGCCAAGTGTGCCCGGGTTGGCAAAACTGCGCAGCGAAGCCAGTGCGATATCATCGGGTTCGTTGGGTTCGCTATTGCCATTGGCGTCAATCCAAGGCTCTTGGAAACGGTGAAAGGTTTGGACCATGTTGCGACTGCCTTGATAGCTATAGCCCAAATTATACTCTTGCATCAAGAAGGTGAGGAGGTTGTCAGAGAAGGCGGCGCCATGCCGTGAGACATAGGCATCGTAATTCTCATTGGAGGAGGTGATGATGACGCGATTGGCTTTGCTGATTGTGCCACCACGCCGCGTAATGAAACTGCCCGCGTGACAGGCTTCGATGATGACATTGACCAGCAGACCCGGATGTTCGGCTTCAAGCGTCGCCAACCATTCATCCAAATCATCCGGGACCAGCACCTCTTGCGCAAGATTGTCGAGATAGAGTTTGTCACGCTCGCCATGATCAACCAGATAGAGGGTGAGGACCTTGCTCACATCTTCTTGTGCAAGATAATCTGCGGCCCAATCCGTGATTGCCAGTTCCAGATTGCGCTGTGTGGCTGGTTCATCATAGCCGGGCAGCGACGAGTCGGTTGCCAAGAAGAAAATCTCGCTGTCATTGCGCCCCTTGGCCTTAAAGAGGTTGTAGGCATCCTGAGCAATTTGGTTGATATTGTCCTGTGCATCGTCCCCGCCACGATAGCGACCTGCAACCACAATGGCTGGACCGGGAATCAAGTCCCTGTCCTGAGTTTCATGCATCTGGCGCACAGAGAGGTTGTAGGAAACATCGGACCCATACACCAATGCATCAAAGTTTTTGACCTGGATGTAGAAGGTCTGCCCTGCCTCTGCGGCGACATCTATCCGTGCGCCTGGGGCATAGGTTTCCAGAAATTGATCAGCACTTAGTGTATCACATTCAGTGTAATAGAAGAGGTCCACATCCGCGCTAGAGTCATCGGGGATAGTGACTTCGATGCGGTAGATGCCCGCTGTGGGGGCAGTGAATTGGGACCAGTCAGTGTCGGCGGTTTCATGGAAGGTGTGAGTTTGGGATATGCTATTGGGTTGGATGATGGTGGCGTTGATACAGTAGTTGTTGGGTTCATGGGCGTCAATAGGGGTCGGTTCCAATGTCTTGGCTCCGACAGAGTTGCTATACTCACTCCAAAGCGCATTCTGCTGATCATCCCATGTCTCATTAGGGTCAGTGTTTGCCCCATCATGCGGTGGTGTATAAGTGCGCACACGAAAACGATAGCTTGTGTCAGCAGTCAACCCCGAAACCATATAGGCACCGTCGCTCTTAGTGGTGGTTGTGCCATGTAAGATGTAGACGCCATCGTGGACATAGCTAATCTCGTAGTAGCCGCCTTTGTCTTGAAATGCAATCGGCGTCCAATTCAGTTGGACAGAACTATCCGAGAGGGCGGTTGCTGTCACATCCATTGGTGCAACCGTCTGTGTCGCTGTCCAATCACTATCCTTCTGGATGAGAAAGTCAGCAAGAGCGTCATCGGTGATGACAAGACGATTGTATGCAAAGCTTAAAGAATCAGATGTTAGAGAGGATAGGTTATCGATTTCATTAGGAATGTGGCTCAACTGATTGTTAAATAAAAGAAGTTGAGTGAGGGAGGAGAGATTACCGATTTCGGTGGGGATGCTGCTCAATTGGTTATTAAATAAATAAAGTCTTATGAGATTGGAGAGTTTGCCGATTGTAGTAGGGATGCTACTCAAGTGGTTGTTAAATAAATAAAGTTGAGTGATGGAGGAGAGGTTGCCAATTTCGTTAGGGATGCTCCTTAATCGATTGTAAGATAAATAAAGTGTAGAGAGATTGGAAAGGTTCCCGATAGTGGTAGGGACGCTGCTTAACTGGTTATTTTGTAAATCAAGATACCTGATAGTAGAAATGTCACCTATCTCGGTGGGGATGCTGCTCAACTGGTTGGATGATAAATAAAGTATAGAGAGATTGGAAAGGTTGCCGATTGTGGTGGGGATGCTACTCAACTGGTTGGACGATAGCCATAGCTCAGTGAGATTGGAAAGGTTGCCGATTGTGGTGGGGATGCTACTCAACTGGTTGGAAGATAATTTCAGTCTCCTGAGATTGGAGAGGTTGCCGATTTCGATGGGAACGCTGCTCAACTGGTTTGCCCATAAAGAAAGGTCCGTAAGATTGGAGAGGTTGCCGATTGTGGCGGGGATGCTGCTTAAGTGGTTGGAATATAAAGAAAGGTAAGTAAGATTGGAGAGGTTACCGATTGTAGTGGGGATGCTGCTTAACTGATTGGAAGATAAATCAAGGTACGTGAGATTGGAGAGGTTGCCGATTGTAGTAGGGATGCCGCTTAACTGATTGGAAGATAAATCAAGGCTTGTAAGATTGGAGAGGTTGCTGATTTCGGTGGGGATGCTGCTCAACTGGTTGGGACCTAGATAAAGGCGCGTCAAATTGTCCAAATCACTAATTGCAGCAGGTAATGCGCCCATAAGATTGTTGCCATCAACGCCGTTATCAAGGTCCAGTCCTGTCACACGCCCATCTCTACACGTCACCCCATACCAACCGCAGGGCGTCGTCGTCTGCAACCAATTCGTGCTGACCGTCCAGCCCGGTCCTCCAGTACTATTATAAATCGCCACCAACGCCTCACACTCAATCTGCGGAATCTCGCTCACGGTGGTGCAGTCAAAGTCAGTCTGCGTGGGCTGGCTCTGTGCGGGTTGGCTCTCTGTGCTGGCGATCATCACAGCGTTGATGGGCGGTGCGCTGCTCCACAGGATGGCGATGGCGGTGAGGATGGTGACGGGCATGATGGCGTTGATGGTTGGTCTGGTCATGGTGATTTGCTCCTGTTTAGTGACGGTTGAAAATAT
>JBCCFC010000616.1:0-8114 GCA_039029935.1 Chloroflexota bacterium | reverse complement strand
CGCACGAGGGCGTGCTTACTAAACGATTTCTAATATTTGAGCCTATGCAGAGAATTATACATAGTAGCGGGAAATCAGGACAAATAACCTATACACAAATTGCTTGTCGCCTGTTATACTTTGTAAGATGAAAACAAGGAGTCCACGTTGAGTCAAGTGAGTAAACATAATTTTATAGGTAAGTTAAATAATCGCATGAATAAACTTTTACGTTTTTTTAAATACACTTCGCGCAGGAACCGCACATTGAAATCAACCCTCAACATGGTGTTGACGATAGCGTTGATTCTAGGTTTGCTACCACTATATACACCAGCATCCATCTACGCAGCACAGACATCAAACCCATCCTTGACACAGCACATTGATAACCTCGTACCTATCAGCCCACATTTAGAGGCTCAACTAGCGTCCAGACGCGGCGACTCGGTTTCTTTTCTGGCAATTCTGGATGATCAGGTCAGTTTAGAAGTGCTAATAGAGGATGCATCTAGTTCAATAGAGCCACAAAGTATCCACAGAAATACATCGCGAAAAAATCAAAAAGCGCAACAAATTTATCAAGCGCTGACATCTCATGCACAACGCACACAGGCTCCGTTACGTGCATTTCTGGATGCAGAAGGCGTGGCATACCGTCCATTTTACATTATTAACATGATTGAAATCAAGGGTGATGCGGACCTCGTTGCCAAACTGCGTCGCCGCACAGACCTCAACCGCTTGGCTGCCAATCCTGTGGTGTCCAGCAACCAGACACTGTATAGTGAGAGTGCAGCAAGCGAACGATTATATAGCAGCGTGACCGCACGATCTTGGCTTCATGTGCTGGACGACCTCTGGCAGAATAGCCCACAAAGCGAACCTCATGCATCCTATGCACTGCCCTATGGATTGGAATTTACCAACGCACCGGATGTCTGGGCGATGGGGTACACAGGGCAGAACATTGTCGTTGCCAGTCAAGATACAGGTGTTGATTGGGAGCATCCAGCCTACACAGAGCGTTATCGGGGCTGGTACAGGACACAGCTACCGACTGCACAATCTGAGGCAGATAGCACAGGTAATACAGAGATTATCACTGAAACCGTTCAGCACCTATATAACTGGTTTGATGCTTGGGGGATAGAAGGACGCCCTGTCTACTGCTCACGCGATGCGCAAGTGCCCTGTGATGACAACGGGCATGGCACACACACCGTCGGCACTATGCTGGGCAACAGCACGGATACGCATTCACAGGTAGGCATGGCGCCCGATTCACAGTGGATTGGCTGTCGCAACATGATCCTTGGCTTTGGGATGCCCAGCAGTTATACAGCCTGTTTTGAATTCTTCTTGGCCCCCTACCCGCAGAATGGCGACCCCTTTATTGATGGAATTCCTGAACTCGCTCCCCACATCATCAACAACTCGTGGGGATGCCCACCCTCCGAAGGCTGTGATGAAACCAGTCTGCTCCAAATTGTCGAGACAGTCCGTGCGGCGGGCATGTTAGTTGTCTCCTCCGCAGGCAATAGCGGTTCTCGTTGTGAATCAGTCCAAGACCCGATTGCACTCCATGATGCCGCCTTCTCGGTCGGTGCGCATATGTCCAATGGCGTGATTGCAGGCTTTAGTAGTCGTGGTCCTGTCACCATCGATGGTAGCAACCGCCTCAAACCCGACATCACCGCACCTGGCGTCAATGTGGAATCAACGTGGCTGAATGGTGGCTATCGCGCCATCCAAGGCACAAGCATGGCCTCACCCCATGTCGCCGGAGCTGCAGCCCTGTTATGGTCTGCCGTACCCGACCTGATTGGCAACGTTGACCTGACCGAAGAGGTCCTGATGAAAAGCGCAACATCCGTGCCATTTAATCAATGTGAGGAAGGCCCTGAGCCAGTGTCTCCCAACCACACCTATGGCTACGGTCGTCTGAACGTACACGCCGCCGTCCTCATGGCACAGGCTCCACAACAGAAATCAATCCGTGTTCACAACTGCGATGGCACACCGCTCCACAACGCCCAAGTTACGCTGATAGACACCTATACCGGATACCGCCACCGACAACTGACAGGCGAAGAAGGCGTTGCTAACTTCCCATCGCTCTATGTCGCAGAGGACGCCGATAGCTATTTTGTCACCGTCAGCGCAGGAACCGCCCAATTTGTCAGCCAAACGGTCGAAATTGCCTCAACCGATATGCCTACTGACACCCTATCAACAGCAATGCAAACCAAAATTGGCGGCGTCAGCGAAGAACTGCTCATGCTTGCCACAACTTGCCACCAACCCGCCACTGTCACCTTGACCGTCCGCAATGCACTTGGTCAGCCCCTTGCCAATACGCCCGTCGTCCTGCGCAGCCAGGACACAATCAACACCTACAACGGCGTCACCGACGAGAATGGTGTGGTGAATTTTACCGATCTCTATGCAGGTGAGTATGAATTGGTCGTTGATACTGAAATTGGTGATGATGTGGAACCGCAGATGGTTACTGTGAGTGGTGGTGAGACAGTGGAGTTGACGCAGCAGGTTGGGGGTGTTTCGCTTTATCTGCCGCTGATTTATCAGTAGGGTGTAAACAATGGCTTGACGAAAACACGTTTTTACCATTATACTAGCCTCGTGAGCGTTGAGTATATGCAGCAAGCTTTTATCAGGAGGTGTCCGTATGCAGTGGGAGATGGCACAAGCAAGACAATCATTTCCAAGTGTGGTTCAAGCCGCCTATCATGAACCCCAATTCATCACCGAGCAAAATGAGATGGTGGCGGCGGTGATCCGGGGTCCACTTTTTTATGAATTTTTGGCGTGGTATAACATTCAGCCCAAACCCGCAATGATACAGCCGGTCAGCCCTGAAACGGCGACTTACAATGTTGATGCACATAAGCCTCAACAGACAATGGGTGAAGCGTTGGCAGAGCTGCGCCAGATATGTGCTGAGGAAAACTACGCGCTTGACATTCCTGCAAGGCAAGATCGCCCTAATGCATTTTTGGAGGTCTTTGGTGACTGATAAACTCCATCTATGTGACACGAATATCATCAGTGAACTTGCTCGTCCGAAACCAAATGCGGGTGTAATCACATGGATTTCCTCACAAACCACCTTGCGAATTAGTGTCATCACCTTGGAGGAAATTCGTTACGGATTGGCTTGGCGTCCCAAACCCAAGATTGAGCGATGGTTTGATAGCTTTCTGCAAACAAGATGTGAAATTTTGCCTATCACACCTGAAATTGCCCATCATGCTGGGCAGTTACGTGGTCAGCTGGCAAGTAAGGGGCGTGTACATGGACAGGCTGATATACTGATTGCGAGTACCGCTGCCATCCACAACTACACCATCGTTACACGCAACGTCAAAGATTTTGAGAATTGTGGTATTGATTTGTTCAATCCGTTTACCTAATGTCTATATTTTTCGTTACTTTTCCGTCGATATATCAACAATAGTACTTGAACATAAGAAGGGGTAATTTCATGGTTTCACCATAAAATTACCCCTTTTTTATAACGAGTATGCTGCATCTATCTTACTTCACTCACGTACTGCATTTACCACTTCACACCTGTGCGAATTCACACCAAAGACCAACTACAAACGACATTTCTCATGTTATAGTGGTGATAACGAATAACTGATTTCATTCAGGAATATGGGAGGTGTAGATATGAAAATCATAATTGACCTTGACCCCGCTGAATTAAAACAACTGTTGGAGCAGTTCAATGGCTCGCTGTCTGCGGGTGGTGGCCCTGTGAATTGTGATATAGTCACCGCTTCGGCCACGCGTGAAAAGGATGAATGGGGAACGCGGATGCGCGCCATCCATCAAGAGAATCTTCGTCAGTTGATGATGCAATTGGCAACCTATCCGCAGGGTGAAAAGCCACTGCACTTGTTGAATCAGGTGGCGTCGGAAGAGAGAGCTATGCGGAAGTATAATAGGTGAGGGCTATGTTTGCTATTATTTTTGCAATCTAGGAGTTCTCGCGGATGTGAACCCATTTGGGGTAGAATTATGGTATGATGAAGCGCATTGGACGACTAATGAAATCATGTCTTATGTAGCATGCTTACTGTGTTTTTTTGTTAGAATATTTGCGCCCTAAAAGTATTTTGTACAAGTGTAATATTCGTACAAGCTTGGTATATCAAGCTGCTACTAGTACAGCGTCACCGAAATTATGATAGATTCGCCGTAGGTCATCGCTACCAACGTGACAGTCTGTCAGCACCCGATTTTTCACCGTAAATTGAGTATGCTGACCAAGATTATCCGGTTAGTAACCGGACCTACGATAAACTATCATAATTTCCATGACTGAGTACTAGTACAGAGTCACCTAAGTTTTGACAGTTTAAAACCAGTGGTGACCAGAGGTATTTAATCTATCATAATTTACGTAACTCTGTGCTAGCTCTCGGTATACTCATTTTGGGGAATCGACTAGGTATATCATAAGACTTCTATTTGTCAATATAAACAATAATCGCTAAACTTTTTACCATAATCCAATCATTATCACATCATTTTTAATTATCCTAATAAAAAAGAGTAAATCATGGCTTCATCGCGTGAACTTATTGAAACAAAAGTGGCTGTACAAACCGATCCCAATGGTTTTCAGCAAAAATTACACCAATTCAACTCATGGGCGGCTCAACTTAAACACCATATCAAGACAAAAAAGATTAGACAATGCGATCTAGCAGAAAAGATCCCAGTTGCGCCCTCTACACTCAGCCAATGGTGTAACGAAAGTCGTTTTCCCGACACTAATAGCGTATATTTACTAAGCAAAGCCCTTGACTTATCGCCAGAGGAAAATGTGCTCTTTGTGCAGGCATGGCGAGACACCAATGCGATTAAAGATTTTACAAACACCATCCAACTTGCTCTGGATAACGGAGATTTTGATTATATCAAGACCATTTTCGCATCGTTGAGTAACGATGCTGTTCAGCAAATTTATGGGCATTAGTCAAGGATTCGTCTTCCTAGAAGTGGGTCTGAGTAATTTATTCTCTGGATTAGACCAACACGGGCAGGATGCCCGTTGTGCTTTACAGGTGGGATGTCTGTGTTACGTTTTTCTGAAATACACATCAATAGATCATAGCAACTCCGAAAAAATATTTAGATATCGTTCAGCTAGTACGCTCCGTGCAAGTCGAGTTGTATGATGGTGTGCTTACTAAACGATATTTAAATATTTTTTCGGGGTTGCTATGCTTGCTCATTATAAAGACAACATTGATTTTCCGAGACAACAAACAACCAGAGGTAATAGATCAACGATGACAAAAAAAACCTTACTACCATTTATACCGATAGGTATAGGTGTGTTCTTGCTTATCTCCATGATAGGCGTGTTGGCGATGAGTTCAACAACTGCAGCTATGCCTTCCAGTAACTCAATTCATTCATCAACCAGCGTTAGTTGTACATCCGTTATTTCAATCCCCCAGTCCGAATGTGAGTCACTAGGGGGACTCTATAGCCACACAGACGGACAGAATTGGATTACGCGCACGGGATGGTTATCCGATATAAATGCCTGTAATTGGTATGGTGTTTCCTGCCATATAACATTGGAACATGTGGTTGCGCTTGCATTTAACAACCCCACTCATGGCAATAACCTAAGTGGTCCTCTTCCACCACAGATTAAAGATTTACCTGCATTAGAAGCACTTGACCTGTGGAAGAACAAAATCACCAGTGTGCCACCAGAAATTGGTGAGCTATCCAATTTGGGGTTCTTAAACTTAAGTGCCAACCAGCTTTTGACGCTGCCTATCGCATTAACCAATATCCCAACGCTGACAGCACCCCATGTAAACATTGCCTACAATGCCATTGAAGTGACAGACCCAACCTTGGTGGCCTATCTTGACGCCAGGGACCCAGATTGGACGGAGACACAAACGGTCTCACCCAAAGACATCACAGTCACGGTCGCCTCTGACACGAGTCTTGCACTGGCATTGACACCGATAGCGTACATGACAGATACAGGGTTTTATGAGATTGGTATCAGCACTGATAGCGGCTTTGCCATCGCCAATACAATCACACACACAACGGTGAGCAAGTCGAGTAGCAGCTATACCATCACAGGGCTTTCTGCTGGGACCGATTATTTCATCCGCATACGCACAAAGACCGACAGTCATTCTGCAAACCCCAATCCGATATGGAGTGACTATAGCCCAACGCTATCCACGAGAACCTTAACCTATGATTGTTCAGCGGTCAGCGAAATACCGTTGGCAGAGTGCCAAGCACTTGTTTCGTTGTATGACAGTACGGGGGGACCAAATTGGGTCGTTAATAACTGGTTTTCCTCCAACACGCCCTGTAGTTGGGATGCGGTTAGTTGTGGTAGTGGTCGTGTCACTGAACTGGCCTTGGTTGGCTTTGGCTTGGTTGGCTCCTTGCCTGCCGAAATCAATAACTTAACCGAGTTAGTCCAGTTGCGCTTGGATGACAATGGGCAGTCTGACAGTTTGGCACAAGCGCGTACCGTCATAAGTCAATCGCTTATGATTCCAGACGAACTCCACTTAGAACAATTGACGAAACTCATCACGTTGACATTGAGTGGCAACAATTTCACTATATTCCCGACGCCAATTTTCGATTTGACCAATCTTGCCGAATTGGATTTAAGCGATAATGATTTGACTGTTATTCCAGATGAAATTAGCACTTTACCAGACCTAGAGAAGTTGAATCTCGAAAAGAATCAGCTAACAACGATGCCCTCTACGATTGTCAGTCTCACTGACCTTGCCGAATTGGATTTAAGCGACAATGATTTGATCAGTCTGCCAAACGAGCTTGGCGAGCTTGAAGAGTTGGGAACATTGGACCTCGGCCAAAATGAAGAACTAGGTGTATTTCCAACCATGATTGTGAGCTTAACCAATCTTCATGACTTAGATTTAACAGACACGGGTCTAACAACCATTCCAAACGAGATTGGGTTTCTGGTTGAGTTGGAAAAGTTGGACCTCGATGGCAATGTACTGGCGGTGTTGCCATCCGCTATTGCAAGCCTGACAGAACTCATTGAGCTTGCAGTTAGTCATAATCAGCTCACGACATTGCCGTCAGAGATCGAGAACTTAGAGGAACTCGAAAAACTATATATCGATCACAATCTGTTCACTCAAACTCCTATTGAAGTGGGAAACATGAATTCGCTGAATCACATAACGGTTCATAACAACCCAATGACAGAGGCAACACCGGAAAGCCTGTTTACGTCGTTCCCAGAATCGCAGTCGAAGATCGTTCTTGATAGAGTTCAACTGCAATATATTCCAGTAGAGATGCTTTCCGATAGACTAAATTTAAGGTCAATCAGTATGGTTGGCAATCAGATAGAGTCGATTGATGATACGATTGTCAATTTTAAACAAATTATCAGCATGAATCTAAGCTATAATCGTCTTGAAATCACCAGTCCAGATGTCGCCACCTACATTACAGAGCGTGATCCGGATTGGGAGAAAACACAGCTCATCATCCCGGATCGTCTAGGACTTTTTGATGTAACCAGTACCAGTTTTGAGTTCAGATGGGCATCGATTGCAGATCAGAATGATGACCGTTATTATGTTATTCGAGTTGTTTCGAGTGAGAATTTCGAACAAACATCATTAACCGCAAGCAGTGTTGTGACATATGTTGTTTTTGATATTTTAATAGACCGTTTCCTAATTGAAAATTTAACACCCAATACGGCATATGGAGTTTCCATACGAACGGGCATCAGAGATGAGATGCTACAATCTATCAGCAGCGAGTATAGTGAAGCATTGAGTATAATAACGGAGTCGCCACAGCCTACACAGATACCAACTGTAGCACCATCAACGCCAACCCATTCCCCTACAGTGATGACAAGTACACCCACAAGGACACCAACTGTGACTCCTACACCGTCTCCAACTGTGACAGACGCATCATCACCAACTGGGACTGGAACGCCATCCTCAACTGTGACTGGAACGCCATCCTCAACTGTGACTGGAACGCCATCCTCAACTGTGACTGGAACGCCATCCTCAACTGTGACTGGAACGCCATCCTCAACT
>JBCCFC010000615.1:0-8145 GCA_039029935.1 Chloroflexota bacterium | reverse complement strand
GTAACCGTCAAGGATGACCACTATGTACGCTATCTCCAAGAACATATTGTGCTGGGCTGGGGACGTGTGGTCAACCCCGCCACAAAGATGCGTCTGTTTTACTTTGAGGATATTGGGATTGGCTATATGTTGGTGACATCGCCCTTTGAACCTGGGCGGGTGAGTGCGATGCGGTTTACCAATACGTTGGCCGGGGAGAATGATCCGTATCGGATGGACTAAGTTAGGGGTGGTGGGCGAAATAGATATGAACTGGCGTATGAAAAGATTTATTAACAACCTATATTCGCTTATTTGTATTTCAGAACCAGAGATTATTGAATACAAAACTGTTATCGATGCCTTTGATGACTTTTCATCTTGGTATCCTAAAATCGAGAGTGCAATGCCTTGTTTATGGGCATACCAGTTCCCGATTGCCTTCCCGAATTCTTACTGGGCACAAAATCATCTGGCGAAAGAAAACTATCGGTTAGATATCCAACGACGCCCGAACCAGAATGGGGCACTGGTGTATAGCGACCCGTTAGAGGCATGTGGAATACAAGCTATATTAAGCAATGAACTATATAATCAACTTTGGCAAGAATTAAGTCCTCTCTACTATGAAACACGTGCTGATGATATTCATGAATTTGTTTTAAATCAGTTTGAAGATGAAATGTCTGAATTGTGGAACTTGGTGAACAATGAAGACCCAACATGCCAAGCGGCGATTGATGAGTTTGTTTTTTTGGGTCGTTATGCATTCATCGAAAAGGAGGCTGAGTTTTTGACAGTGTGTCGAGATCGATATGGAATACCTATCAATGAATCAATGTTAGAATGCATGTGTTACATCATTCAAGAAAAATGGTTTCTGGTGACATTTAGGAATCTTGTCATCGTGACAAAAGAGTATGGAGTATAAAAGAATTTATCATGGCCTTTCTACACGATAACATACACACCAAAACTGAATTCCCTCACCAAACCCGCACCATTGACCACATCTGGATACCACTCGCCGACGGCACACGGCTCGCTGCGCGCATCTGGCTCCCCATTGACGCCGAGTCCAACCCCGTCCCCGCGCTGCTCGAGTACCTGCCCTATCGCAAAAACGACGGCACAGCATGGCGAGACTCGATTCGCCATCCCTACTTAGCGGGACATGGCTATGCATCTGTGCGCGTGGATATGCGCGGCAATGGCGATTCTGACGGCGTGATGCTGGATGAGTACACGGCGCAGGAACTCAGCGATTGCCTGGAGGTGCTGCAATGGCTGGCCGCGCAACCTTGGTGTACGGGCAACATTGGCATGTTTGGTAAGTCGTGGGGTGGCTTTAATGCGTTGCAGGTGGCAGCACTGCAACCACCTGAACTCAAGGCCATCATCACCATTGCCTCGACCGATGACCGTTATGCCGATGATGTACATTACATGGGGGGCTGTCTGCTGGGATCAGAGATGCTGTCGTGGGCGACAACGATGTTGTGCTACAATGCCTGTCCGCCCGACCCGCGTGTGGTAGGGGATGAATGGTTGCCGATGTACAAAGAGCGGCTCGAGCAGACGCCGCCCTTTGCCGAGGCGTGGGTGAGCCATCAACGGCGAGATGAGTTTTGGCAATATGGCTCTGTCTGTGAGGATTATAGTGCCATCACCTGTCCTGTCTATGCGGTCGGCAGTTGGGTGGATGGCTACACCAATGCCGTGCCGCGTTTGTTGGAAGGGTTGTCGCAGCATCAAATCCCCTGCAAAGGATTGCTGGGTCCTTGGGCGCACAACTTTCCCGAAAACAGCGCACCCGGCCCCGCCATTGGCTTTTTGCAGCAGAGTCTGCGTTGGTGGGACCACTGGCTCAAGGGCGTTGATACGGGTATCATGGATGAACCGATGCTCACCACGTGGATTCAACAAAGCGATGCACCCGCGACCACCAAAACCATGACCGAGGGCTATTGGGTGATGGACCCAAGTTGGCCTTCGCCTAATGTGACAGCGCAAACCATGCCGCTGACTGCGACACAACCACAACCCCAGACGCTCATTGGCAGTCAACTTACTGGCCTGGATAGCCCCGCATGGTTACAGCTAAGTGTCGTTGGCACAGGCACAGTAGAGCAGCGCGCCGAGAACAGCCGCTCACTCTGTTACACCACCACGCCGCAGCCCACCACTGCACTGCTAGGGTTCCCCGAAGTACATCTCACCCTGCAAGTCGATCAACCGCAGGCATCCATTGCTGTGCGTCTCTGCGATGTCGCACCCGATGGAACAACGGCTCTGGTGACATGGGGGCTGCTCAATCTTAGCCATCGTGACAGCCATGAACATCCTGCCGCCATGCCCATCAACACATCGACCGACATCACTGTCAAACTCAGCATCTGTGGCTATCAACTGCCCGCAGATCATCGGTGGCAGGTCGCCATTTCACCCACCTACTGGCCGCATATTTGGCCCTCGCCCAAACCCGTTGCCTTGACCATCGAACAGTGTGCCTTGGTCCTGCCCATCCGCAATGATGAACAGATATTGGCTGACTCTCCCTTTGAGTTGCCTGAATGTGCGCCACCACTGCCGTTGGAAGAAATCAAGCCGAGTAAGCGTGAGCGAACTGTCAACCTAAACCGTGTCACCAACACCGCCGAACTGTCCCATATTGACGACAGCGGTACAGTACGTTTTCCCGATGGCCTGCTCTTTTCCGAGACATCCAGAGACAAGTTTCAGATCACAGAGGGGGAACCACTCTCTGCGAGGGTCTATTGTGGGCGAACACGCAAGTTTGATAGGGATGATCGTTGGTTGGTAACAGTTTATGCCAGTGGCGAGATGTGGTGTGATGCGGAGAATTTTTATTTGGATAACATGGTGTCGGTCCATTTAGATCGAGATAATCGTGAGCAGATCATTTTTCAGCGTAGATGGGAAAAGACGATTCCACGAGATTTCCAGTAACCAGTATCACAGATTGGTTATGTGTGACGCAGGTAGTCAACCTGCGATACTGTACTTGTGCAAGAGGGTTCACAATAGTGACCTCCAAGTTCGTTTTAATGTAAAATTTTGTAGACAATGAGTATTGCACGGATATTTAGGCATTGAATAGAGAGGATTGGCATATCAAAAGAGCATAGACAACAATTGTCTATGCTCTTTTGGTACGCCTTACTCACTTGTATTTTTTTCTGGGCGTATTCCCTGAGTTGCAAATATCCATTTCAATCCTAAACCAGCCTGTGTCGCCACCGCTTCATCCCCCTCTGTACGAGCAGCTTTCACACCACCAGTTTTTTGTCCTATTTTTATATCAGGCAATCCGCGACCCTGACCGTGACCAGTCGGAACACGGCCACGCAAATCAGGTAATGCAAACCTGCCACGCTCGTGACCACCATATACCGATCCAATAAGCAAGAAAAGTTGCATATGTCTCTCTATGGGCAATAGCTGCCCCTCGCAATAGTGTATCTCCTTTTCATCTACCAAGTAATTCCCCGCAAATAGTTTAATACCACCCATGTAGCTGTCCTTGTTAACATCATCGGCAGCCGGGTACCGACCATTAATGCAGATAATCCAGATTAGTCCTTGAACAGGTTGTGTCGTGCTAGATGGTTGCTGTCCATTTGCTGCAACGACTTTGTTATTTCCCGTCTGTTCACCTAATGTCACTTTTGGCAGTGCCGAGCCACCCCCAACCCCCACAGGGACCCGTCCCCGCAGATCGGGAACAGCGAAGTTAGTACGACCATCACCGCCATATGTAGTGCCTATCAGTGAGAAAAGTGCCTCCAATTCACCCTTGATAGGTAAAAGTTGCCCCTCACATGCGACCCAATTTAACGGCACATACGTGCCCGCAAACAATGTCACTTCTCCAAGAAATCCGCTTGCCATATAACCTCTCCTTTTCTTATTGTCTCGCTGGGAACACACCGTTAAGACAAATACACCAAGTCATGCCTAGTCCTGCCATCGTCACCTCTGATGGCTCCGATTCTTTGGCGACTGCCACAGGCGCGCCCCCTCGCTTCTCCCCTTCATAAATACGAGGCAGATTCTTGCTTTCCCCAACCCCAACAGGGGCGCGACCGCGTAAATCTGGAAGCGCAAATGTCTTACGCCCGTCACCACCATATATCGTACCAATGATTGAGTATAGGGATTCATGTTGTGATATCAGCAACTCTTGACCATCACATTGCGCCCAATCTTTTGGTGCAAAGTTGAGTGCAAATAATTTCACTTGTCCGAGATATCCTTCTACCATATAAAACTCCTTTGATTGAATGAGCATGGCTGCTCAAGTTGTAATGATAAACGTTTATACAGTTCAGGATACATGAAATTGGGCGAAATGAGCTATGAAGATACTCCGGAGATACTCTGAAACCCTCCGGAAACCCTTCGGACAAACTTCAAGTAGCTTTTGTGCATTTCATATATTCGTTATTTTGTATTTATTATTGCATGATAGAGGTAAAACCAGCTAGTCAGTCAGTGTGCTGAAGTGCTGAAATGCTGACCCGCTGAAGTGCTGACTAGCTTTTTTAAAATTAAGTGGCTCTCACGATCCCCATCAGATACTCTCCTCGGTTCGATGGATCCACTTTGAAACGAGGTCGTTCTTTATACATATCCGCTGGTGCATCCTCATAGCCAATCACCTTGCGCTCAAAATGTCCGCGCCCAGAGGTATATTGATGCACGGTCAACTCGTAGTTATGACACAGGTCTACAGGGATGACGCCCACAATCGTGCAGGTATCACCTTCGATGAGTGGTTCGTCAAAGGTCGCCTGCATCCATTTGAGGTCGGACATAGCCCTGCCCATGAGCGTTGTCGGGATGGAGAGTTGATAGTCGCTGATCGGCCAGAGTTGCTTGGTCTCCGCCGTTTTGAGCGCGTCAAAGAGTACCAGCGGAACCATGTCACGAAAATCTTTAGGTGTGCCTTCCACGCTGTTGACTTCAAAGCCAATGAGACTGATTTTCATGTCGGTCAGTTCCCAGCCATATAGCCCTTGGTCGAGATAGGCATGGACGCCATCCTCAATGCCATTGAGAAAAGGCTGCTTGAGTCCTTGGGTATTGAGGTCCAATCCATATTCGATGCCGCTGCCTCTAGGAAGTGGCTCCACACGCAGACTGGCTCCGGCGTGGAAAGGCAAGCCCGCATCATACATGGGAATGGTGGACTCGGCCATCGTCACAGGCGTTTCCATGTAGATGGTCATCGGCTCACCCATTTGGACAGCAATGCCATAGTCGCGCTTGAGCGTCTCCTCCACAATCTCCATTTGGATATAGCCAAAGAGCGTGATGTAAATGTCGTCATTAAACTCGTTGAGCTCATAGGACAGATAGGGGTCGTTGTCCGCCATTACGGTCAGGGCTTCCAACAGTTCGCGTCGTTGGGGTGGATGCTCGACCTCCATCTTCACCTTGAGGGTTGGTTTGCCCAGCGAGAAGCCTTTGTGGTCAATGCCTTGCCCAAAGGTGTCGCCTACATGCAGATGATGCATCCCCGTCACCATGCCGATGTCACCCGCTTGCAGGCGTTTGACAGGCTCCACGCGTCCATGACACCATCGTGAGACGCCTGTCACCTTGTGTGTTCCGATAAAGCCACGATTCAACACCTCACCCGCCGTCACCTTAACCATACAGACACGGCCTGTCTTGATGTTTGTGCGCGCAACTTTAAAGACAATACCGCTGGGATCGCTGTTGTTGGCATCACTGCTTGCTATCTGCTCAAATTGCGGCAACAGTTCATTAATCTCATCCAGCATTTCGTGGAGGCCAATGCCATTCAGCGCGCTGCCAAAAAGAACCGGATACGCCACCCGTTGAGCAACCGCCAGCTTTAGTGTATCGTACAGTCGCTCACCGCTGATTGTCTCGCCTTCCAGATAATCGAGCATAAGCATTTCATCAGCGACTGACAACATCTCAATCAAATCATCATCCGGCTCTAACACTGTTGGATGTGGGACTGCCTCTCTTGACCCCTCACTGCGGACCGTTTGTAACACACAGATGTTGGGTGATAGCTGCCGCCGAATCTCGGTCAACACACCGTCAATCTCCACCCCCATACGGTCAATTTTGTTGATAAAGAGGAGGGTCGGGACTTCCATACGTTTGAGCGCGTTGAAGAGTAGCTTGGTGTGGGACTGCACCCCTTCTTTGGCAGAAATAACAAGGATCGCACCATCAAGCACCAGCATCGAGCGTTCGACCTCGGCCACAAAATCAACATGGCCGGGTGTATCGACAATGTTGATCTTTTGCCCCTTGTACGTGTAGGAGGTCGGCATGGACATAATCGAGATGCCACGTTCACGCTCTAGGTCCATGGTGTCGGTCTGTGTATTGCCATGATCGACCCGGCCCACACTGCGGATTGCGCCCGTCTGATACAGCAGTTGTTCTGTCAGCGTGGTCTTGCCCGCATCAACATGAGCCAGGATGCCAATATTCTTGATGGTTTCTTTCAAACTTGATTCTCCTACCGTTCATTCTTTCAGGAAGGGGTGAGCAAGTCTAGCCAGGCCAGTATACGTAACCCCCTTCCTAGAAGAGTTTAGTGCCTAATATTCCCCCAATAGTGTACGCTCAAGGGTGACATCAACGGCAACCCAGCCTTCATTATCACTGACGATATCGTCGTTGATTTTGAGGTAAAGTACCCCCTGCGTCACTGCCTTAAACTGGGTGTTATCACCCACATAAAACGAGTCACCATACTCGTCTATGCGACCTATCAGTGAGCCGCTAGGGAAATGGGGCAGCGGATAAAAGCCTGGGGCTTGGCTGTAGCGGCTTCCGGCTGGGCCATGATATACGTTGGGTGTATAGAGCCATGTGCCCTCTGCCTCTATCATCACCCAATCCCCTTGCTGGAGTTGGACACCCGTACTTTGCCAGTCACGATAAGCGTGGATGCGCGATTCATGCAGGTCTTCCTGCGCAATCGGGCGAGCAGACTCATCCATATACTGAGACATTATACCATAAACGACAATGCCTATGATGATGAAAAAAATAGGTGTTTTCATTGGGCAACCCCCACCTACTCATCGACCGTTATCAGGCGACTCTGCACATCGCCCATTGCAGCGTCACTGCTAATAATCCACTTGCTGTTTTGCTTGAGTTCTTGCGCAATCATAAACTGAATATACTGCTCGGCCAATGTCCCCTTGCCTTCTAGTTCCTCGAGCAAAATGCGTAGCGATTGCATCTGCGCCTCGGTGGTTTGGGTAATTTGATAGGCCTCGGCATCGGCTCGACGTTGACGGGTGTAAAACTCGGCATCAGCCAAGGTCTGCTGTTGCATGGCCTCGGCCTGTGACTGCTCTTGACGTTGGACAGCGACCATGCGGTCCTTAATTGCGGTCACAACCTCCTGTGGGGGCGAAGCACTCTGCATCTGCACGGTAATAAACTTGACGCCGTATTGTTCCTCCTTGGCGGTCAGTGCAGCGGTCACTTCCTGATTCATGGCGGCACGGCTCTGCATCACCTCGGCCATCGGCTTGGTGTTGATGACATCACGCAGCTTGCCCTGCACAAACTCAAAGACAATACGCTCTGGGTCATCCACCTCCAATGCAAATCGCTCAGGATCAGTCACACGATAGGTGTATTGTAGCGACACATCCATCGCCACATCATCCGAGGTCATGGCCTGGATGCGCTCGATGTAACCGAGCCGTTCGTTGACCTTGACGATAACAACGGTATCGACCAGCGGAATCTGCACATGCCACCCCGGTTGGTCCACGTTGATAAACTTGCCACCGCGCAGATGTAGACCGCGCTCATACTCGTGAATTTTGTAGACAGCGGCACGGCTGACAAAGAGGAGTACGTTGATGACAAGGAAGGCCGCGATGATGACAACGGCTGCTCTAAAGAAGCGATCAATGAACCCATTTGCATAGGTTCGCCGGGCTGGTTTTGGCTTTTGGCTTAATTTGGGGTCTGGCTGTGGTGGAGATTGCTCTGGCTGCATTTGGACTGTTTCTTCGGTCATGTTACACCTCACTTGTATAGTCTGGACCTCCGGAAGGGGTTCCATTTTTGCAAAAATTTAACACCATCCCGAGGTCCAGACGGCAGTGCTAATATATTTTACAGATT
>JBCCFC010000614.1:0-8151 GCA_039029935.1 Chloroflexota bacterium | reverse complement strand
TTTGAGCTGGATGATGGCATTCACAAGATATGGATTGAAGAACTGGCAGAAATCTATTTATACTCCTTTTTACAACAATTTTTGGCGTATCGAACAAAAAATGCAGTCCTAGCTTTTGACGATTTTGTCTCTTTTGAGTATCTTCATGAACTGGCAGAGGAAGCTGATGAACCGCTGGTGATGCGCTATATTGACAATTGGATGGCTGAAAACCGCGAACATCGCAAACACAAAAGCCGCGCCATCCTGCACACCATGCCTCATCGCTTTGCCATGCAGACAGGCATTAGCATTATCGTGATGTTTGATGAGTTTCAGCGACTCAACAATGTGCTTTATCAAGATGAAGCCTGTACACGTCCGTTTGAAAAATACACAGATTCCTATTCGAGTGTCGCGGAATCATCCTTAGCACCCATGTTGATTGCGGGGTCACAGGTGACGATTCTCACTGAAGACGCTTTAATGGGGTCGATGATGGGGCGTGTGAGTACAACCTACATTGCTCGTTTACCCATATGGGGCGCGACGGAACTTGTATTTAAGTTTGCCGCTCGCAGTCAACTGAAAATTTCGCTGGATGATGCCTACTTAATGAGCCGCTTGGTCGATGGACATCCATTCTACATCTGGTGTCTTTTTAATAGCAGATACCCCAATCGTGACCTCACAACCGAAGACGGCATCAAGCGTACATTGGCGTTTGAAGTCGAAGACTTGGCAGGGCATATCAACGAGTTCTGGCGCTATCACTTTGCCCAGAACATGGAGACGTTTAACTTACCCCATGCTCGACAGATGATTTTCTATCTCACCCAATACAGTACGACCGAGGTGCGTGTTGAAAAGCTGATGAAAGATTTGAAACTCTCGTTGACATTGCCGGAAACCAATGAAACGTTGCGCCGTCTGGTCTGGTGTGATCTGGTGCGCGAGGAAGGCAACGAGTTCTATGGTGGACTCTCTGACCCACAACTTGCCCAGATGTTGTCCATTGAATATAGTTGGGAAATCAAACAGTTAAGTCGTCACGACGCCATTGAGGAGGTGCAGGCCGAGATTGCCCAAAATACGCGTGATTACAAGGATGAGTTGATTGACAAACTGCGGGGTGAGTTGCGCACATGGGTAGGTCGATTTGCAGAGATGTTTATTGAAAAGTTGATGAAGAGCCATTTCATTGATCAAAAGGTTGACGGTGTATATTTCAATCAGGCAGACAAAATTCATCTGAGTCGTTTTGAACAAGTTTTTTACACGATGACGCAACCCTATGGAGCCACAAGACCCTATCAGATTGATGTGTATGGGGTTCCCCTCAATCCCACTCAGCATCCTTGGGTGGTGGAAGTCAAAAATTGGAAAGACTCTGTGAGAAAGCCCGATGTCGAAAAATTCTGGCAAGCAGCGCGCAATCTTGCCAAGGATAAAGGGCATCCGCAGGTTGTCTGCTGGTTCTATGCGCGTAGTGGATTTACTGGACCAGCTAAAAAGTTTATGAAAGAACAAGGAATATTGTATACCGATGAGAAAGGTCTGCTGCGATTGCTAAAAGATTTGAAGGTTGTCGAGCAGTGGTATACAGCAGAACAAGAGGAGCATACGACATGACATTAACAAAATCATCAGTCCCATCCAACCCGATACCCCTATTCACCCAATGGCGGCAAGATGCTTTCAACCAACCCGATATCCATCAAGCCAATGCCATGACGCTCGCGACGACCACATCTGATGGCGTTCCCTCCGCACGGATTGTGCTGCTGCGTGAGTTTGATGAGCATAGATTTTGCTTTTACACCAACTACGAAAGCCGCAAAGGGCAGGAGATTGCCCAAAATGCCCATGTTTCGCTGCTCTTTTATTGGGATGCCTTGGGGCGACAGGTGCGCATTGATGGCACAATCGCCAAAATGACAGCAGAAGAGTCAGACGCCTACTATCAAAGTCGGCCATTGGACAGTCAACTAGGCGCATGGGTTTCACCTCAGAGTCAGGTGATTGACAATCGCGTTGTGCTGGAGGATGGGCTGGCCGGGTTGCAGGCGAAACATGGAGAGACAGCACCACCACGACCACCTTTCTGGGGTGGATATCGAGTGTACCCAACCGTCATCGAATTTTGGCAACACAACGACCATCGACTGCATGACCGCATTCGCTATACACGACAGCCCGATGATACTTGGACGATTGAGCGACTTGCCCCATAAGATCGTATCCAATATTTCAGGAGAGGAGATGAGTGATGGCAGATGTAATTCCATTAAAGTATGGTCCCATTTTCAAACGGGCATTTAGCAAACCAAATATCTTTCGTGACTTTGTTGAGGCTGTGACAGGTGTTCAAGTGAATGTGAGCCAGATTCACACCGAATATGAATACCCAGAACGAGTTGGAAATGTCAATCTTGTCTATGATATTTTTGCTGAGGACACAGAACAGCGCGTCATTATTGAAATTCAGCATATCAAAGAAGAGGATTTTTTCTCGCGCTTTCTCTACTACCATATTCTTGGCATTATCCAGCAGGTGACTAGCTTTGAAGAATATGAGCCGCCGAAAACGGTATACACCATCGTCGTTTTGACCAGTGTTCCGCGTGATGGTTCGGTTAATTTTAGCTGGGGTGAGTTACCGCTAGATGTATTTGATGAATGGGGAGAAAAGCACCGCATTGCCCCACATCGTCTAATCTTTGTCAATCCGCGTTTGGTAAACGACAACACGCCAGCCGATGTGAAACCTTGGCTTGAAGTGATTAAAGATTCGCTCGATAGCAAAATTGACGAAAGTGCTTATCCATCACCCCGATTACAGGAGTTGATTGCCGAGATTCAACGGAACACCATGTCCGCAGAAGAGTCAACAGTACTCAAAGATGAATCGGCTTGGGCAAAAGCAATCGCACGTCATCGTCAGGAAGGGAGAGAAGATGGCCGTCGTGATCAGCGGATTACAACAGCCAAAGCGATGTTGTCGGAAGGTCTTGACCATGCCATTATTGCCAAGGTGACAGGATTGTCACCAGAAGAGATTGCCCATTTGATTGAAGAGATGTAAACATGGGGATTATCGAAGAACTGCGGCATGATGACCGCTTCATGGCAAATGTGGTGACATGGCGTACATTGCCTGCCCAATCGGCGCGCTATCGACCGATTCCATCACAGTTGCATCCGACGTTACAGGCGGCTTTGCATGAACGCGATTTCACGCAACTCTACAGCCATCAAACCGAAGCCATCACACAGACACTGGCCGGTAAAAACGTCGCTGTCGTCACTCCCACCGCCAGTGGCAAAACGCTCTGCTACAACGCACCTGTCCTCCACACCATGTTAGCCGAACCCAACAGCCGTGCGCTCTACCTCTTCCCCACCAAAGCCCTGGCACAAGACCAACTGAAAGAACTTCGTCAATGGACTGCCGAGCCAGCCTTCAGTCAAATCACAGTCGCTACCTATGATGGCGATACCCCTTCAGCCAAGCGCGCCAGTATCCGCAAACAGACCCACATCATACTCTCCAATCCCGATATGGTGCACATGGGTATTCTGCCCTACCACACCAACTGGGCAGACTTCTTCACCAATCTGCGCTACATCGTCATTGATGAAATGCATGTCTATCGTGGTGTCTTTGGCAGCCATGTCGCCAATGTCCTGCGTCGCCTCCAGCGGATTTGCACACTCTATGGCAGTCAACCACGCTTCATCTGCACCAGTGCCACCATCGCCAATCCAAAACAACTCGCCAAAACGCTGATTGAGCAACCTGTCATTTTGGTCGACCAAAATGGTGCGCCTCGCAATGCCAAGCATGTAATTCTTTACAATCCACCCATCACCGACCCTGAACGTGGCATCCGACGCGGCAGTGTCCTGACAGCACAAGAACTCGCTGCCCGCTGTGTCCTCGGTGGACAACAAACCATTGTCTTTGGGCGGTCAAGGCTGGCAACAGAGTTGGTATTGACCTATCTGCGCGAACAGCTAAAAAGAAAATTAACCGCAGAGAGCGCAGAGAGTGCAGAGGTTTTCGCTGAGAGCAATGAGGATATATGGTTTGGACCGAACGATACACCCCCTCACCCCCTCACCCCCTCACCCCCTCACCCCCTCACCCCCTCACAAATCGGCACTGCCATACGCGGCTACCGAGGCGGCTATCTGCCAGAGCTACGGCGCGATATCGAAGCGGGTCTACGCAACGGTGATGTGCGTGGGGTGGTGGCGACCAATGCATTGGAGTTGGGGATTGACATTGGGCAATTACAGGCCGTTGTACTCTGTGGCTATCCGGGGAGCATCGCCAGCACATGGCAGCAGATTGGCCGTGTTGGACGACAACAGGATAGTCAAAACGATGGTGAAGCAGGGTTGGCAATTATCGTAGCGACCGCAGGTGTGCTTGACCAATACATCATCCAGCACCCTGAATTTCTCTTTGAGGAATCGCCTGAACACGCACTCATCAACCCAGACAACTTGATGCTGCTGGTCGAGCATATTCGCTGTGCTGCCTTTGAATCACCCTTTCGCCTCAATGAGAGGTTGGGGCAGTGTGCCTTGACGCAAGATGTGCTGCAATTTCTGATAGAAGAGGGAGATGTCTACACGCCTACACAAACGCAGCATACAAAAGGACCGCACTACTTCTGGTCAGGCGAAGGGTATCCAGCACACAACGTCGGGCTACGCAGTGCCAGTGGTCAACAGGTCGTGATTCAGAAACAGTCATTGATCACGCAAGCGGGCAAAGCGATTACCGAAGAGAATAGCCGCTATCGACCCGAAGTTATTGGTGAGGTTGATGTCGAGAGCGCGCCGTTTCTGGTTCATGACGGAGCCGTCTACATCCATGAGGGGTTGACCTATCGGGTACAGGAATTTGACCGTGACGAAAATATTGCCAATGTCACGCCGCTGATCGCCGACTTTTACACACAGGTGAATATTGACACAACAATTGAGGTGATCGAAACCTATGATGAGGCTATCTATTTTGATGACCAAGATCGGCCAGGCCATCATGTCATACATGGGGATATTCTGATGACAACACAAGTCGTCGGCTATCGTCAGATCAAAAACTTTACGCATGAAACGCTGGGCGTGACACCACTTGATTATCCACCCCAACAGCAAGAAACCAGCGGCTATTGGTTCAGCATTCTGCCCCACGCCCAACGCCAGCTAGAGATGCAAAATCTGTGGCATGATTCGATCAACGACTATGGACCCAATTGGCAACAACAGCGCGCCAAGGTGCGAGAACGTGATGACTATCGCTGTACCCAATGTGGCGCACCCGAACCCAAATCACGCCAGCACGATGTCCATCACTTGGTCCCCTTCCGTGTGTTTGGCTATGTACCAGAGTTGAACGAACACTATCTGGAGGCCAATCGACTCGATAATCTGGTATTGGTCTGCCGCACCTGCCACCAACGCCTAGAATCGCTCGTTCGTGTTCGTACCGGGTTGGATGGCGTTGCGCATGTCCTGCAAAACCTCGCCCCACTCTATCTTATGTGCGATCCCAGCGATATCGGCGTCCATATCGAGCGTGGAACAGCCACCGTTGACTTATCCGAGCCGACATCAACGAACCAGCAGCCAACCATCACCATCTATGAGCGCACGACAGCGGGATTGGGGTTTAGTCTGCGCCTGTTTGAACTGCACGAGACCTTGTTACAGGCTGGCAAGCAGCGGATTGAGTCGTGCCGCTGTGCGCATGGTTGCCCAGCCTGTGTCGGGCCAGTGTTGGAGGCAGGACTGGTTGAAGGGGTCAGCAATGAGCAGGTGCAACTGCCCACAAAGCGGTTGGCATTGGCGATTTTGAATCTATTGGAGTGAACCATGAAAGTAGGACCAACAAGTTATGCCATCACCGGGCTGGGAGCCATTCCGCCTTGGGTGGTGAATGCAGGATTTATCGTCGGCACACAGCAAACGCTCATCATCGACACTGGCATGAACCGATTGGCCGCACAGACGATTCATGGCTATGCGACGGCTGTACGTCCCCGAAATGAGTTGATTGTGTTTAACTGCGAACCCCATTTTGATCACATTGGTGGCAACGGCTATTTCCGTGAGTTAGGCGTGGACGTGTATGGGCATCCCAACATTCAGCGAACGCTGTCCCATTTTGAGGCAGAGAAAGAAGACTACAATCAGAGCATCACCAATGCTGTGCGGCAAAGCCAACGTGAAACAGAGGCATTCTTTGTGGAGACAGGCGTCGTCAACCCCAACCGACAGGCTGTTGCTGGGCATGTATTTATGCTTGGCGAGGTGGAGGCTGAGGTCATCGCCACACCCGGACACACATCCATCAACCAATCGATTTATAACCGCACCGACAATGTACTGTTTTGTGCCGACTGTCTTGTCAAAGGTTATCTGCCCAATTTAGAGCCGGGGACAGAGACTGATTGGCAAAATTGGCTGGATTCGTTGGCGCGAATTCAAGCCTTGTCACCCGATGTGATTGTACCAGGACATGGGAATGTCATCCATAAACAGGAGATTCCAGATGAGATCGCACACACCGTAGAGATTGTTCGTAAGGCTCTACGGCAAGGGAAGTCACCAACAGTATAGAGTGTGAATGTAGAACCAATTGCACTGAAACAACATTGGTACAAATATTCTATCATTTTGAAATATTTGAAAATGATGAGATAATGAATTTCACGTTTTTTACATTCCCGTATAAGAAATGCAGGGAGATTCAGTTGAGATGAATGAAAAAGAAACATATTCAATCATTTGCAAAACCGATGCTGGTCTAGGGTATGAGTCTGGGCTGGTTGAACACAATACAGAACTATTAACCTTACCAATTAGACATCAGGTTTATGGCGAAGCTGTTCAGCGTATTGGGCATCATGGATTTGATGCAATATCTTTTTCTGGCGATATCCCTATCGCTTATTTCAAATTATTGTCTGAGTATGATGCCAACCTTATTAGACAGTTGCATAAATCCATTTGGAATCAAAACAAAATTCCTTCTTTATATATTGTAACGCCCGCCGAACTGCGAGTCTATAATTGCTATGCAGAACCGATTGCGCCTGATTCAACGATTGAAGAAAGACTTGTCAAACGTGTTGATCTTGCGACTGAGACCCTGAACCACTATCATGAATTTGCCAAAACACAGTTTGATTCAGGCATATTTTGGCAGAGCGAGTCTGGACGAAAATATCATACGGATAGTCGTGTTGATTCTTTTCTGCTCAAACAGTTGAGCAATACTCGAAATCGTCTACATAGCGAATATAAGCTACCCTTAAAAATTGTCCATGATTTACTAGGTCGCTCTATCTTTATTCTTTATTTGGAAGATCGAAACGTTATACAACCAACATATTACCACGACTATTTTTTATCTGGTACTGATTCTTTTCTGCAAATTCTTGAAGATAAAGGCGCAACATATCAATTGTTTAATGCCTTATCAGAACGATTTAATGGAGATGTATTACCTGTTAGTGATAAAGAATACAGCCTAATCATGGAAGATCATTTACAAATTGTGCGTCATTTTCTTAGTGGCGGTGAGGTCAATACCGGTCAGATGGCGTTATGGCGTCCATATGACTTTGGCATTATCCCAATCGAATTAATCAGTGCCATCTACGAAGAGTTTATGCATCAAGAACAAGGGGAAGAAAAAACATCAGAAACCGGAACCTATTACACATCTCACCCATTGGTTGAGTTCGTCATGAATGAGGTATTGCCATGGCCTAGCCCAGAGAATTGTGATTATCAGATAAAAGTTTTGGACCCAGCTTGTGGTTCTGGCATTTTTCTAGTTGAGGCATATCGTCGGCTTATTGCAAGATGGATGATCTATCACAAAACTAAAGATGTCTCCCCATCTGAATTGGTTGATATTTTAACCTCTTATATTTTTGGCATAGATACTAACTGCATCTCCATCAGCGTGACTGCGTTTAGTTTATATTTAACCTTGTTGGACTACCTGCAACCAGAAACGATCTGGACAGACTTGACCTTTCCAAAATTAATCCATCAGGCTAGTTCACCTCAAGATCGCCTAAATTTGTTTTCTATGAGTGCGTTTGCCACTGATGCTGCTTTTGAAAATATAGACTACGATTTAGT